>JAWKQN010000021.1 GCA_041390125.1 Gemmatimonadota bacterium
AGATCGACCTCACCTACCGGCTGGCGGGTCCGGCCGCGGAGGACCGCCCCAAGGTGGAGCGGGCCGTGCAGCTGTCCCTGGACACCTACTGCAGCGTGCTCCACTCCCTCGCCCCCGACACGCGCATCAACACACGCATCGACGTGGAGGAGTCGGCCGGAGAGGGCTCGTGACCACGCTCCGCGCCTACGCCAATCCCGCTCCGGTCCCCACCGGTACGCTGGTGGAACTGTTCCTGGAGGCGTGCGACAGCTTCCCCGCGCGCCCCGCCTTCCAGTACTTCGACGGGGACGTGCTGCGAGACGTGGGGCACCCGGAGGCCTACGACACGGTCCGGAGCGTGGCCGCGTCGCTCCGCGCGCGTGGCGTCGGCCGGGGAGACCGGGTCGCCCTGCTGTCGGAGAACCGCCCGGAGTGGGCGCTGGCGGACTATGCCTGCCTGTGCGTGGGCGCCCAGGACGTGCCCATCTACTCCACCCTGCTCCCCGAGCACGTCGCGTACATCCTGCGCGATTCCGGCGCCAAGGCGGTGTTCGTCTCCACCACGGAGCAACTGGACAAGGTCACGTCGGTGCGCGCCGAGTGCCCCGACCTCCAGACCGTGGTGATCTTCGACCCCCCGCAGAGCCTCCCTGCGGGGGTGCAGGCCTGGAAGGACTTCGTGGCGGCCGGTGGGGACGGGGGCACGGACGACGCCTTCCGCGAGGAGGCGCTCTCGGCCCGTCCCGAGGACGTGGCCACGCTGATCTACACGTCCGGCACGACGGGCGAGCCCAAGGGCGTGATGCTCACCCACGGCAACCTGTACACCAACGTGCAGGCCAGCCAGGTGGCGCTCCGCGTCGGGGAGCGCGAAACCACGCTGAGCTTCCTGCCGCTGTCGCACGTCTTCCAGCGGATGGTGGACTACCTGCTCTTCTGGCGGGGCTGCGTCATCGCCTATGCCCACTCCATCCAGACCGTGGCCCAGGACATCAAGGTGGTCCGGCCCACCCTGGTGGTCTCGGTGCCCCGCCTCTACGAGAAGATCTACAACCGTCTCACCGACGCGAGCGGCCTCAAGGGCGCGCTCGTGCGCTGGGCCATGGGGGTGGGGGGTCGCTGGTCGGATGCCACGCTGGCGGGGGAGGCGCCGGGCGCCTTCCTGAAGGCACAGTACGGCCTGGCCGACCGGCTCGTGTTCACCAAGGTCCGGGACGCGATGGGCGGCCGGCTCCGCTTCTTCGTGAGCGGGGGGGCACCGCTCACGCCCGAGATCGCCCGCTTCTTCCACTACGCCGGTCTGCCCATCCTCGAAGGCTACGGCCTCACCGAGACCAGCCCCGTCACCAACGTCAACACCCTGGCCGACCTGCGCATCGGCACGGTGGGCCGGCCCATCCCGTCCACCGAGATCCGGATCGCCGACGACGGGGAGATCCTCGTCCGCGGTCCCCAGATCATGAAGGGCTATTTCAAGAAGCCCGACGCCACGGCCGAGGTCATCGACGCCGAAGGCTGGTTCCGGACCGGCGACATCGGCGAGATCGACGCCGACGGCTTCCTCAAGATCACCGACCGGAAGAAGGACATCATCGTCACGGCGGGGGGGAAGAACATCGCCCCGCAACCGATCGAGAACCGGCTCAAGACGAACGCGTTCGTGGAGCAGGTCGTGATGATCGGCGACCGACGCAAGTTCCCCGTGCTCCTCATCGTCCCCGACTTCGCCGTGCTCGAGACGTGGGCCAAGGGACAGGGCATCGGGACCGGCGACCGCCGCGCCCTGGTCGCTGAGCCGCGGATCCAGACCAAGATCCTGTCGGAGGTGGAGGGCGAGCTCGCCCACCTGGCCTCCTACGAGCGTCCGAAGAAGATCGGCCTCCTGCACGAGGAATTCTCGCTGGAGCAGGGCACCATGACGCCCAAGCAGTCCATCCGGCGGCGCGAGGTGGAGAAGCTGTACCGCGACCTCATCGACGGCTTCTACGCCTCCGACGCGGTCGAGCGGGACGTCTTCGCCGCGCCCTGACGATGGAGGCGGCGCCCGCGCAGATCCGACTGGTGCTGCTCTCGGTTCCCGACCGGGAGACCGGACTTCGACTCGTCGAGACGCTCGTGGCCGAGCGGCACGCCGCGTGCGGATCCGTCGGGGCGGGAACGACGTCGATCTACTGGTGGAACGGACAGGTCGAGCGAGCCGACGAGGCGCTGGTGATCCTCAAGACCACCGACGCCTGCGCCGCCAACCTGTTGTCCCGTGCGGCCGAGCTGCACCCGTACGAAGTCCCCGAGATCCTCGTGCTTCCCCTCGTCGGGGGACACTCCCCCTACCTCGACTGGGTGCGGGCCGAAGTCCGTCCCGGATGATGCCCGTACGTCCCTGACTCGCTTCGGGGCGGCGAGCGGTCCGGATCGGACACCCTGCGCCCGAGGCCGAGACGTTCGTATCTTGGTAGGATCGGTGCGCCCGCGCGGTGTGCCGTCCGGGAGGCGTGCCGTGGAGGAGTCCATGGTCGAGTCGGTGGGCAGTGGGGGCGAAGCGCCGGACGCGGTCCGCTCCGCGAAGCATTGGAGGCGTGGCGTGTCGGACGACGAAGGCAACCGGACCGAGGCCCTGGCCCGGGCGCGCAGGTACGCGACCGAAGGGCGCACCGAGGACGCGATCCGTGAATATCGCGGCGTCCTGCGGGCGGACCCCGCGGACGTGAGCGCGCGGAACGAGCTGGGGATGCTCTACGAACGGATCGGGGAGCACGACCAGGCGGTGGCCCAGTTGCGGGCGGCCGTCCAGGAGGAGCCCGACAACCCCGAGCTCCTGATCCGCCTGGGCGCGGCCCTGGGGGCCGTGGGTCGCTTCGACGACGCGGAGACCGAGCTGCGGCGGGCCATCAAGATGGCGCCCGACAACCTCGAGGCCCGCGCCAACCTCGGCATCCTCTTCTTCCGACGCGGTCTGTACGAACAGGCGGACGCGGAGCTGCGCTCCGTCTGCCTGCGTGACTCGGCGCACGGGCCGGCCCACTTCTACCGGGGTGAGTCCTTGAACCGGCTCGGCCGCTACGACGACGCCATCGAGAGCCTGGAGCGGGCGATCGAGCTGCAACCGGGCAACGCCCGCGCCTACTACACGCTGGGCATCCTCTTCGACCGCAAGCACCTCCACGACCGGGCCGCGGCCATGTTCCGCCGCTCGCGCGAGCTCACCGACCGTTGATCCGGGTGCGGCGCGGACTCCTGGTGGAGTCCACCTGCGAGGCGATCCTGCGCCCCATCCGCTCGGACCTGAGCCCGCTCACCGGCTCGGGTCGGGACCTGGAGGCCGCGGCGGGCCCCGCGGTCCGGGAGAAGCTGGAGCAGCTGGGGGACATCCCCGTCGGGGGGGCCGTGGTGACACCCGGGGGAGCGCTCCCGGCGCTCCTGCTGATCCACGCCGCCATCGAGTCGCGCGAGGAGCCCGTCACGCGGGCCGGGGTGGAGCGGGCGCTCACCAACGGGCTGCGCCGAGCGGTCGAATGGGGTGTGCGCTCGGTGGCCCTTCCGCCCCTCGGTGCGGGCGCCGGTCAGCTGGAGCTCGAGGTGGTGGTGGAGCTGACGGCGGCCGCGGTGCGGAACGTGGCCGCGGGCTCGGCAACTCTTGCCGAGGTCGAGGTGGTCGTGGAGACGGAATACCAGGAAGCGGCCTTCCTGCAAGGGGTTTAGCCGGTCGCACGCCTCTTGCTCGGGGAACGGTCTTCCGACCCTCCGTCCCCTGATCCCAGAGGAGTCCCCATGCGAGGCAGGCGCTGGTTGGGCGTCGCCATCGTGGCGTTCTGGGCCGCGATGGTGGGATGGCAGGCCCGGAGGGAGTACTTCCAGCCCGAGCTGGCCCGCCTGACCGAGGCCGCCCGCTCCCTCGCCCCCGGCGTGTACTTCTACACGCTCGAGATGTCCGAGCGGGCGATCGGGCTGGCGAGCTCCCGGCTGGACACGGTGCCCGAGGGGTTCGTGCTCGAGGACCTGCTCAACCTGGAGCTGCCGGCGCTGGGCCAGACCGGCGCCGCCGTGGCCCGCACCCGCGTGGACCTGGGACCCGCGCTGACCATGCGGGGCTTCGACTTCTCGCTCGACTCGGAGCTCGGCCGCTTCGCCGCAGCCGGCCGGGTGGACGGGGACTCCCTGCTGCAGGTCGAGGTCCGCTCCGGCGGGTCGGTCCAGAACGTGGACTACCGCTTCGGAGACACCCCGCTGGCCGCAGCCGCGCTGCCCATCCGGGTCGCGGTGGGCGGGGAGCTGGAGGTGGGGGCCCGGCACCGCCTCCCCATGTTCGATCCGTCCACGCTGGCGACGCGCACGGTGGACGTGGAGGTCCTGGCCCACGACACGCTGGCGTTCCCCGACAGCGCCTGGTTCGACCCGGCCACCGCGCGCTGGGTGCCGGCGCGCTGGGATTCCGTGCCGGCCTGGAAGGTGGCGGAGGCCTTCGGCGGTGTCCGCATCGAGAGCTGGATCGACGAGGACGGCCGCATCCTCGAGGCCTCCAGCCCGCTCGGGTTCACGATGCGGCGGACCGAGTTCGAGCTGGCCCGCCAGGCGCTGGAGGAAGCGCGCGGGTTGGATGCCACCGTGGTGGACGACGACGTCATCCTGGCCACCGCGATCCAGAGTGACGTGGATCTCGAGGCCATCGAGGCCCAGGGGGAGCTGCGGGTGCGCCTGAGCGGCGTGGACCTCGAGGGCTTCGCCCTCGACGGCGGCCGCCAGACCCTCAGGGGCGATACCCTGATCGTGCGGCGCGAGGACTGGGACGCGCTGCGCGCGGATTACACGCTGCCCTACAAGCGGATGGACCGGACGGCGGAGCTCGCGCCCGAGCCCTTGATCCAGAGCGCGGACGAGCGCATCCAGCGCGCGGCCCGGCGGGCCACCAACTGGGGTACGTCCTGGACGCACGATCCCAAGCGCGTCGCGCGCCAGCTCACCAATCACGTCTACCACCTGCTGGACAAGCGGATCACCGTCTCCGTGCCCAGCGCCGTGCAGGTGCTGGAGGCGGAGCAGGGCGACTGCAACGAACACACGGTGCTGTTCGTGGCCATGGCCCGGGCGCTGGGCCTGCCCGCGCGCACGGCCGTGGGTCTCGTGTATGTGAACGGCGCGTTCTTCTACCACGCGTGGCCCGAGGTCTGGATCGACGACTGGGTCGCCGTGGATCCCACCTTCGGACAGTACCCGGCCGACGCGTCCCATCTACGGTTCGTCGTCGGCGGGTTGGCGCAGCAGGTCGACATCGTGCGCCTCATCGGCCGCCTCCAGATCGAGGTGCTGCCGTCCCCGGCGTCAGGAGAGTGAGACCATGCAGGAACCGATGATCCAGCTCGAGAACGTCGTGAAGCGCTATGGCGCCTTCGAGGCGGTGCGGGGCGTCGACTTCGAGGTGCCCCGCGGTCGCATCTTCGGCTTCCTCGGACCCAACGGCGCGGGGAAGACCACGACCATCCGCATGGTCGCCGGCGTGCTGCAACCGTCGGGAGGCAGCATCCGCATCGGCGGCGTGGACGTGGAGAAGGATCCGGAGCGGGCCAAGGCCAGCATCGGCTACATCCCCGACCGCCCCTACCTGTACGAAAAGCTCAGCGGTGCCGAGTTCCTGCGCTTCGTGGCCGGTCTGTGGGGACGCAACGGCAACGGCACCGAACATCGGGCCAACCGTTTGCTGGAGCTGTTCCAGCTGCGCGATCGCCAGGATGATCTGATCGAGAGCTACTCGCACGGGATGCGCCAGAAGCTGCTGATCACGTCGGCGCTCGTGCACGAGCCCGAGCTGATCGTCGTGGACGAGCCCATGGTGGGACTGGATCCGCGGTCGGCGAAGATCCTCAAGGACCTGTTCCGCACGTACGCGGACCACGGGGGGACGGTCTTCCTGTCCACACACACGCTCGAGGTGGCGGAGGCGCTCTGCGACCACATCGCCATCATCAACAAGGGTCGCATCATCGCCCGCGGCACGATGGACGAGCTGCGCACGCAAGCGGAGGCCGGCAGCGCCGGTCTCGAGGAGATCTTCCTCAAGGTCACCGGTGCGGGTGAGCTGGAGCACGTGCTCGGCGCGAGCGAGGCTCTGGCGGGATGACGCCGCTCGCCGCCGCGTTGGGGCTGGGGACGGAGGAAGCCGCGTCCCACCGCACGCAGTTCGCCGTGCGTACCGTGGAGCCGGGCCTGGCCTGGTTGCTCGGGGCCAAGCTGCGCGGGCGCGTCAATCGGGCGCGCACGGATCCGGCGCGGGTGGCCAAGGCGCTCGTCTTTGGAGGGGTGGCGGCCTTCTTCTGGTCGTTCATCTTCGCGGTCATCTTCCGGATGCTCCTGTACTTCCGGGGCACGCAGGGTGTGGGGGACCTCCTGGCTGGCAAGCTGCTGGCGCTGGCGCTCCTGACCTTCATGTCCATCCTGCTGCTGTCGAACGTCATCGCGGCGCTGTCCACGTTCTTCCTGGCCCGCGACCTGGAGCTCCTGATGGCGGCGCCGCTGGACCCGTTGCGGATCTACGGGGCACGCCTGACCGAGACGGCGGTCAACTCGTCCTGGATGGTCGCGCTCCTCGCGGTGCCGCTCTTCGCGGCCTACGGGGTGGCCTACGAGGGTGGGCCGCTCTTCGTGGGGCTGGCCGTGGCGGTGCTGGTGGGCTTGCTCGTCATCCCCGCCGTCGTGGGATCGGCGGTCACGCTGCTGCTGGTCAACGTCTTCCCGGCGCGCCGCACCCGCGACCTGCTCGCGCTCATCGGGCTCTTCACGGCGGCGGGCGTGGTGGCGCTGTTCCGCTTCCTGCGTCCCGAGCGTCTGGTGCGACCGGACGAGTTCCGCGACCTCGTGGACTTCCTGGCCGTCCTGCGCGCTCCGACGTCACCGTGGCTGCCCAGTGAGTGGGCGGCCGACGCGGTCCTGTCGTTCCTCCGGGGTGGGTTCGATCCGCTCCCGCTGCTGCTGTTGCTGAGCACCGCGGCCGCCTTCGTGGTGATGGGGGCGTGGCTGCACGGGCGTTACTACCGCTCCGGCTATACGCGCGCGCAGGAAGGCGCCGAACAGCGCTCGGGGCGGGAGCGCTCGCGGCGGCTGGAGGCCTGGCTGCGGCCGCTGGACCTCTCCACCCGGCAGTTGATCGCCAAGGAAGTGCGGGTGTTCTTCCGTGACGCCACGCAGTGGTCACAGCTCATCCTGCTGGGCGTGCTGGTCGTGGTCTACGTCTACAACATCCGGTCGCTGCCGTTGTACACGGGCGAGCAGCTCTCGTTCTTCCTGATCAACCTCATCTCGTTCCTGAATCTCGGGTTGGCGGGCTTCGTGGTCGCGGCGGTGGCCGCGCGCTTCATCTTCCCGGCGATGTCGCTCGAGGGCCGCATGCTCTGGCTGCTGCGCTCGGCGCCGATCGATCTGCGGCGGGTGTTCTGGTCCAAGTACTGGGTGGGGCTCCTGCCGCTGCTCGCCATCGCGTTGCCGCTGATCGTCGGAACGAACCTCATCCTGGAGGCGAGCCCGTTCCTGCACGTGCTGTCGGCGCTCACGATGGTCGGGGTGGCGGTGGCCATGACGGCCATGGCGCTCGGGTTCGGCGCCCTGCACCCCAACTTCGAGACCGAGAACGCGGCGGAGATCCCCACCTCGTTCGGTGGCCTCCTGTTCATGATGACGGCGGTCGCCTACCTGGCGGCCCTCGTGCTGCTCGAGGCCTGGCCCGTCTATCTGTTCCTGAAGAGCCGGCTCGACGGGGGGGCGCAGAGCGTCTGGCCGCTCGTGTTCGGTCTGAGCGGCGCCCTGGTGCTGACGGTGGCCGCGACGGTCCTGCCCCTCCGGGCAGGCGTGCGGAAGATCCGCGAGATCGAGGTGTAGGCAGCGGGGGAGGGGAGCGGCGGCCGGGCGTTTCAGCGGAAACGCGTCGGCCGCGCGATTGGCTACGTTCTCGTCCTCGTGGTACTCCCGTCCTCGAGCGCGCGCGATCGCTTGGGTCCTCGTTCACTCACGGTACTCCCGTCCCCGAGCGCGCGGGGTCGCTTGGGTTCTCGTTCTCTCCCTGCTCCCGTCCATCTGCGTCAGCCCGGGCTCGCCTTCCACGAAGTCCCATCCTGCCATGGACGACCTTGCGGACGGCGGGATAGCGTTGATCCGACATCGCCCTCGGATCCGCGCCCGAACGCCGTCCACAGCCTCCCTGAGCGTGGGCGCGCTGGATCGACGGCTGGAATGCTCTGCAATGCTCCCCGCGCTCGTCCTGGAGGCACCGAGGGCGTCGCGGAACCGCCCCCTATCTTTGTCCTCGTGTTCGCTTCACCGCTTCGCAGGCAGGTCTCGCATGATCGTCCTCGCGCCGTCCGCTCCGCCTTCCGCTCCTCCGGCCCTCACGGCGTCTTCGGATGCGGCCGCTCCGCATCCCGGTACGCCGGCGCCCACATCGTCTGCGGATGCGTACTCTCCGCCGTCCTCCACTTCAGCGACCGAGCTGGATGTGCTCGAGTCCCTCGGCGACGAGATCGCCACGTTGGCTGCCCACATCCACGCGGCCACCCATCGCTTGCTCACCCTGCTCGCCCGGTTCGATGCACTCCGCGGCTGGGAGGCGGGCGGTCATCCCTCGTGCGCGCACTGGTTGAGCTGGCGCACGGGCATCGACCTGGGAGCGGCGCGCGAGAAGGTGCGCACGGCCCGGGCGCTCACGGCGCTCCCGGAGATCTCCGCGTCGATGGCGCGCGGCGAGCTCTCGTTCAGCAAGGTGCGCGCGCTGACGCGGGTGGCTTCTCCCGAGAGCGAGGCGGATCTGCTCGCGCTGGCGCGCGAGAGCACGACCGCCCACCTGGAGCGGGTGGTGCGCGGTTGGAAGCTGCACAACCGTCTGGACGAGCAGGCCCTGGAGCGTCTGCGACACCAGAGCCGCTGCTTCTCGGTCTTCCCCGACGAGAGCGGCATGTACGTCGTGAAGGGTCGGCTCGACCCGGAGGTGGCGGCCGTGCTGCTGCGGGCCGTGGAGGCGGCGGCGGATGCGCTCTACTGGAAGGGCCCGGACCCGATCGAGGCCGAGGCGCCGATCACGCCGGAGCAGCGGCGCGCAGACGCGGTGGGCCTGCTGGCGGAGCGGGCGTTGGCGGCGGGGCTGGACCGTGAAGGCGGCGGCCCCGAGGCGCCGATCCACGCGGCGCGGGCGGAGCGCTACCAGGTGATGCTGCACGTGGACGCGCGGACGCTGGCGGAACAGCCGGAGGCGGCGAGTGAGCTGCGGGCGGCGGGTTGGGTCCAGACGGCGGATGGGCTTCAGACGGCGGATGCCGCGCGACCTGCGGACGACGCGCAGAACTTCGGTGCGGACGCCGTACGGGAGGACCGATCCCCGGAGGGATCCGGGGACCGCTCCCACCTGTCGGACGGTCAGCGCGTTTCAGCGGAAACGTCGCGACGCCTGGCCTGCGATGCAGCCGTGGTGCGGGTCACCCACGACCTGGACGGCTCCGTCCTGGACGTGGGGCGGCGTCGGCGAACGATCCCGGCCGCGCTACGGCGCGCGCTCGAGGTCCGGGACGGCGGCTGTCGCTTCCCCGGGTGCGGGCGTCGCTTCACGGACGCCCACCACGTGCGTCACTGGGCGGACGGCGGGGAGACGGCCCTGCCCAACCTGCTCCTGCTCTGCCGCTTCCATCATCGGCGCGTGCACGAGGACGGCTACCGGGTTTCGCTCGACCCCGACGGTCGGGCCGTCTTCCGGCGACCCGATGGCGCGCTCGTCCCCCATCTGCCACCGCTCACGCGCGGGTCGACCCACGAGCTGCTGGCCCTGCACGAGGCGCTCGGCATCCGACCCGACTGGCGCACCGCCGCCGTGCGGCGGGAGTGACGCGACAGAGCCCAGGGCGCACGTGAATCGTCTTGCCGGGGACGCCGGGCAGCGCGAACGTCCAGCCTGCGTCCGGCTCGAGTGGAACGCATGCATGGACCGGGAGGAGGGTGGATGGATCGAGCGATGCCGCGCACAGGCGGCCGGACCCGGGGGCCTCTCCGGACGGCGGGGCTGATCGGCCTCGTCGCGTGCACGGGCCTGGCGGCCCCCGCACCCGCCCAGGAGATCCCTCCGGCCGACCGCCTCACGTTCGAGCGTCTGGCCGACGGGGTCTGGATGCACACCTCCTGGACCACGTACGGCGGGGTGCCGCTGCCGTCCAACGGTCTGATCGTCCAGGAGGGGGACGGGCTGGTCCTGATCGACACCGCCTGGGGGGCCGACCTCACCCGGACGCTCCTCGCGTGGATCGACACCGAGATCGGTCTTCCGGTCGTGCGCGCCTATGCCACCCACTTCCACGACGATCGCCTGATCGGCTCTCCCGTGCTGGCCGAGCGCGGCATCCCCTTCTACGCGCTGCCGCTCACGATCGAGCTGGCCGCGGATCAGGGCGTGCCGCTCCCGCGCCCCCTGCCGGCCCTGCGCGCAGGTGAGGCCCACACCGCCGGAGCCGTGGAGATCTTCTTCCCCGGCGGCGCCCACACGCGCGACAACATCACGGTCTGGGTCCCGTCCGCCCGACTCCTCTTCGGCGGCTGCGCGGTGCGGCCGGCGGACACCGACTCCCCGGGGAACACCGCGGATGCCGACGTGGAGGCCTGGCCCCGCTCCATCGCCCGGTTGGAGGCGCGCTATCCGGAGGCCGCCCTGGTGGTGCCGAGCCACGGGCCACCGGGGGGCGTCGAGCTGCTCGCGCACACGCGCGCCATCTTCGGTCGC
This sequence comes from Gemmatimonadota bacterium, assembly GCA_041390125.1. Classification (NCBI taxonomy): domain Bacteria; kingdom Pseudomonadati; phylum Gemmatimonadota; species Gemmatimonadota bacterium. Next base: position 10,721 of record JAWKQN010000021.1, read on the forward strand.
TGACGCACAGGCGCGCCCCGGCCAGCGCAGCGCGACCCGGCCAGCACCCCGCTATTCCGCCCGCAACGCCTCGACCGGGTCCACGCGCGCGGCCCGGCGCGCGGGCAGCCAGGCCGCGAGGGCGGCCACGACCCCGAAGAGCAGCGGGATGCCCGCGAACGCGACCGGGTCCACCGGGCCCACGCCCACCAGGAGCGAGCGGATGAGCTGCGCCGCGCCGAACGCGAGGAGCAGCCCCACCCCCCCGCCCACTGCCACCAGCCCCAGCCCGCCCTTCACGAGCAGACGGGTGACGTCCCGGCCGGTCGCCCCCAGCGAGACCCGGATGCCCACTTCACGCGTGCGGCGGGCGGACGTGTAGCGCACGAGTCCGTACAGACCGATCGTGGCGAGCACCAGCGCCAGCGCGCCCATCACCCCGAGCAGCAGCGCGGCTGCACGCGGCGGGAACAGCATCGTGGCCAGGTGCTGCGTCAGCGTCGAGCGGGTCACCACCACCACGTCGGGCTCCAGGGCGCGGGCTTCGCGCACGATCGCGGACAGGATGGCTTCCGGGTCATCGCTGCGCGCCACCAGCGTCATGGACTCGATGGGGTCCTGACTGTAGGCGCTCATGATCTGGGGTCGAGGCGCCTCCCCCAGCGTACGCACGCGGGTCGTGGCCACCACCCCGACCACGGTGGCGTCGCGTCGACCGATCTGGACGGTGCGCCCCACCGGCTCCTGTCCCGGCCAGAACCGCTGCGCGAACGCCTCGTTGACGAGCACGGACGGCGGTGCCTCCGGCGTATCGCGCGCGTCGAATCCCCGCCCGGCGAGCAGCGGGATCCCCATCGCCGCCAGGTAGCCGTCGTCGATGATCTGGTGATCGATGTCGAACCCGTCCTGTCCGGCTGGCGGATCCCAACCCGGGACACCGACGCGCCGCGTCTGTACCGACAGGCCCAGCGGCACCATGTCCGCGAGCGCCGTCGCGCGGATCCCGGGGAGCCCATGCACGCGTGCTTCCAGGTCGGTGAACCAGCGTGCGCTCTCCTCGGCCCCGTAGCGGTCCGCCGGCAGGCTCAGGTGCACCAGCGCGGCAGGCTGGTGGCCGAAGCCCGGATCGACCTGCTGCGAGGCGATGAGCACGCGCAGGAACAGGCCCGCACCCACCAGCAGCACCATCGACAGCGCGACCTGGACGACGACCAGGCCGTTGCCCACGGTGAGCCCCCGGGCCCGTTCGCTGCCCCGCTCTCCCTTGACCTCCGCCGCCACCGACGTCCGAGCCGCCCGGAGCGCGGGAGCGAGCCCGAACAGCACGCCGGCGAGCACCGTGAGGGCCACGGTGAACACGATCACCTGGGCATCCAGCTCCAGCGCCAGATGGATCGGGAAGGGCAGGGGAGGCTTGAAGCGCTCCACGGCGATCAGCACGCCCCGGGCGGCCAGCAGTCCGAGCCCGCCGCCAAGGGCGGCCAGGACCAGCGTTTCGGTGAGCAGCTGACGCACGAGCCGGGCGCGCGATGCGCCCAGCGCGAGCCGGACGGCGATCTCGCGGCGGCGCTCGGTGGCGCGCGCCAGGAGGAAGCTGGCGAGGTTGGCGCACGCGATGAGCAGCACCAACGCCACCACCCCGAGCAGCAGGCCGGCGACCGGCACCAGCGCCCGGTCGACCAGGGGGTGGATGGCGACCTCCAGGGTGGGCAGGGCCGACAGCGCCTTGTTCGTGTTGGTGTCGGGATAGGTGGAGGCCAGCGCGGTCCCGAGCGCACCCAGCGCCGCGTTCGCCTGTTCCAGCGTCGCGCCGTCCGCCAGCCGCGCCTTCAGGAACAGGCTGCGGCTGCCGCGCTCCGTGAGCACGTCCGTGGCGGAGGGGGCGATGACGTTCTGCATCATCATCGGCACCCACAGATTGCTCTCCACGCCCCGGAGCATTCCCGTGTGCTCCGGCGCCGCCACGCCTACGATCCGGAAGGAGGTGCTGCCCAGGCGCAGCTCCTGGTCGAGCACGTCCGGCCGGGCGCCGAGCTCGCGCCGCCAGTACCCGTCGCTGACGATCACCACGGCATGGGTTCCGGGCGTCCGGTCCTCCTCCGGCAGGAAGCCACGACCGAGCTGCAGCGGGACCCCGAGCACGTCGAAGTAGTTGGCGCTCACGATCTCGCCCGGCACCAGTGTGCTGCCTTCGGGTCCCGCGATCCGCGCGAACGTCAGGTTGTAGGCGACCACGGCTTCGAAGACCGGCAGCGCCGCGATGTCGGCGTAGTCGGGCCACGACGACGTCGCGTGCTCGATCGAGCCGTCCGACGTGTACACCTCCACCAACTGCTCCGGGGCCTGGAACGGGAGATCGCGGAGGAGGAACGCGTTGACCACGGTGAAGACCGCGGCGTTGGCCCCGATCCCCACCGCCAGCGACACGGCAGCCACCAGGGTGAAGCCGGGGCGGCGGCGGAGGTGACGCAAGGCGAGGGCGAGGTCGCGGCGCAACGTGTCCATGGCGGCTCCCGGGGCGAGGGTCTCCGGGGACCTACGGGCGCGGTGGGCGGGGCGGTTTCGCGGCTCCCGGACCCCGCGAAGGCCCGGCGTCGCCTGGCTGGAGCTCTGGCGCCGCCATGGGCCGGATCCGGACCCGCCTCCCGGGCGTCGCGGACGGCTGCGGAGCGCGCCGCCACGGCGGTCCAGCCTTGAACTGGTCCCCCCGTCCGGCCCATATTGAGGGCTCCAACCTACCCCTCGAGGCAGAGCGGCATGGATCTGATCCCCGGTGGTTACGTCTTCACGCACGCGGTGTTCTGGAGCGTCGTCGGCCTGGTGGCCGTCGGCACCAACGCCGTGGCGATCATCTGCTCCATCGGCCTGGGCATGATGGTCCTGGAGCGGTTCAGCAAGGACTCGTGACCCCGCGGGGCGGGACCGGCACATGATCTTCTGGATCGTCGCCGGCGGACTCGCCCTGGGCGTGGGCATCTGGTTGGGCCTCCCCGGAGACTCCACCGTCTCCAAGGAGGAGGCGGACGAGGCGCTCTCCAATCCCTACCGCATCCGCAAGCGGACCAAGAAGGTCTTCACGCCTCTGGACTGGCTTCGCGCCAACAAGCGCAGCCAACTCCGCGACGATGACCTCGAGCGCTTCCGGACGGTCCGCAGCAAGAAGGACCGCGACCGTAAGGATCACGACCCGAACGACAGCACCACGAAGGACGCCTGAGCCCGACTCCCCCGTCGGTGTGGCCCCGCCTCAGCGCAGCAGGTCCCCCAGGCGTGGCAGCAACGCGTTGACTCCGACCAGCACCAACCCCACGATCGCACCCAGCAGGTAGCCGAGCTTCACGATCAGACGAAGCTCGCGCTCGGTCACGCGCCGCACGATCTCCTCCATCTTGGGCGTGGGGAAGGCGAGCACCTTCTCCTCCACCCGGCGCGAGACCTCGATGCGGTGGACCACCTCGGGGATCTGGGTCTGCACCCAGGCCCACAGCGCCGACCCCAGGGCCGGCTCGATGCGGGTGATGGCGTCGTCGGGGAACCAGTCGTGCGGTCGGCCCAGGGGCCGGTCCAGCAGGTGCGAGGCAACGCGGTGCAGGCCTTCGCGGGAAAGGCGCAACGCCGATTCGGTGCGGGCCGCCTCCACCAGCCAGCCGGCGAAGCGCTCCGGAGGCACGCGCCCCAGCAGGTCCCCCCACGTGCGCTCCGAGAGCCCCTCGAGCGCGAGTCCCAACCGCTCCACGAGGAACTGTCGCGTGCGCGGATCCTCCACCATGCGGACGATCCAATCGCACAACGTCTCGATGGCCTGTTCGACGCTGTCGTCCCCGGGGGACCCGAGCACGGAGCGTACGGGGCGCCCCAGGAGATCCACGAAGGCGTCGTTGACGCCCTTGGACATGGCCTGCTGCATCTCGGGCTCGCGCAGCATCTCGCTCAGGCGCTCGGCACCCTCACGCTCGATGGTCCCGAGGACGCGATCGACGGCCTCGTCCGTCATCAGCAGCTTGGCCACCACGCGCTGGTGGAACTTGAGATCCTGCATGAAACGCCGCAGCAGATCGTGCACCACCCGCTGGAAGCGCAGGCGCGTGACCGGATCCTCGAGCAGGCGACCCAGGCGCTGGATGGCCAGGGGGAGGTAGCCCGCGACCGCGCGCTCGACCGACGCCACGAGCCCGGACGGCAGGATCTCCTGGAAGGTGCGCTCCTCCGTCAGCAAGCGCTCCGACCACCGGCCCAGGTACTCCCGCACCGCCGCCCGGAAGGTGGATCCTTGTGTGGCATTCCGCAGCCAATCCGCGGACAGCTCCGCCAGGGCGGTCTGGCGGTCGGCGGTCAACAGCTCGGCGAGCGGTTCCTGGCGGATGCGGTCGTAGAGGTCTTCGGCCCGATCCTCCACCTGCTCGGCGAACGCGTCCGTCTGCACGTGGGCCTGTAGCCGGTCCACCGCGTGGTCCACGCCTTCCCGGAGCAGCCGCTCCATCTCCGGGCGCATGGTGTCCGGCAGCAACGAGCGCAGCGAGCCGCGCTCGACCCGCAACAGCGAATCGAGGAAAGCGCCGAGCCGCTCGTCGAAGGCCGCCCGGAACTCCGGGGCGGACAGGATGTGGGCCAGATCCTCTTCGGTGAGCAGACGCTCCCCCACGGTCCGACCGATCGCGGCGGCGAGTCGGGCCTGGTTCTTGGGGACGGCGCCGTGCAGGAAGCCGATCCGGAAGCGTCCGACGCGCGGAGGCTCGTAGGGATGGAACAGCATCCAGATGGCGACGGTGTTCGTGATGCCACCGGCCAGGGCGCCGAAGGCGATCGTGACCAGGGCTGCGACCAGATCGGGACTCACGTGGGGACGCCTTTCCTTCCGCTCACGATTGCGCGTGGAGCGCCAGACCCAGGATCGGGTACTCGACGCCGTACAGGGTCACCGTCCCCTGCAGCAGGAACAGGGCCTCCAGGGGCAGTTGCGGCCCTTCTCCGGAGCCGGCCTGCAGACGCGAGGAGCGCACGCTCACCTCACCCCCCAGCTCCCCGTCGGCGGCCTGGACCGTCCAGCGGTTCGGAACGTCCCGGCGCGCAGGCTCGAAGGACCGCACCTCCGTCCACTCTACGGAGACATCGGGCCACTGCGTTTCGCGGTCGTCCACGCGCGCCCATCCGCGGTAGGCGGCACTGCCGCCGCGACCCTCGCCTTCGAGCACGACCTGCAGGGAGTCGCCGCTGGTGAGCACCAGCCAATCGCCCGGCGTGTGCTCGGCGGGGCGCCAGTTGCGGTTGAGATCCACGATGGCACCGGGCGTGGATGTGCCCGCCACCGAGAGGGAGCCCAGGAGCACGCGCACCTCCTCTCCGCGCGGCCCGCTCCAGTCCGCGCGCTGCTCGCCGAGAAGGAGATCCAGCTCGCGCGGTGGCTGACGGAAGAGCACGTGCTCGAGCGCGTCGCTCTCGCCGACGACGAGGCCCATCGGATCGTGGGGCAGCAGACGCCACGGGGCCCGGCTGGGAGGACCGTCCCACGCGACATCCATGAACTGCTCCCACGCGTCGGAGCGATACAGCCAGGCGGTCACGTGGCGCTCCACACCACCCAGCCGGGTGCGGGCCTGGAACACCCACGGCTGCACGACCGGTGTGTCCGCAGCGAAGGAGAGGAACATGAGCGTGCGCTCGTAGCTGCGGCCCGGACCCTCCGTCACTTCCGGGCTCGCGACAGCCGTCTCTGCCGGCAGCGCGCGCTCCGGGGCTTCGTCACCCCCACAGCCCGACAGGAGCACGGCGAGGCCCAAGGTACAGCGCCACAGCGACATACGTGCGTTGTGCCTCCGCGGAATGCTCGGTTGCCGAAGCGTGCACACGAATCTATGTTGGCGGCGAGTCATTTCCCACAGCCGTCCTGATTTCCCCTCGAGCTCCAGGGATCGTGCCTCTTCATACCAAGATCCTCATCGCGCTGGGCGCGGGCGTACTGGGCGGGTTCATCGCCAATATCCTCGATCTGGCCTGGCTGCAGTCGTTCTTCGTGGCCATCGAGCCGATCGGCACGGCCTGGATCCGCATGATCACCATGATCGTCGTCCCCCTCGTGGTGGCCAGCCTGCTCGTGGGCACCGCCTCCCTGGGCGACATCCGCAAGCTCGGGCGGATCGGCGGCAAGACCGTGCTGTTCTACATGAGCACCACGGCGGTGGCCGTCGTGATCGGCCTCGTTCTCTCCAACGTCGTGCAACCGGGCTCGCGCGTGCAGCCCGAGACGCGTGACTCCCTCTCGGCCCAGTTCGACTCCCAGGCGGAAGCCAGCATGGCGCTGGCCGCCGACAAGCCGTCCTGGGTGGAGACCGTCCTGGAGATGATTCCGCGCAACCCGGTGCAGGCCGCGGCGAACATGGACCTGCTGCCCCTGATCTTCTTCACGATCATGTTCGGTGCGGCCATCACGCTCGTGGACACGGACAAACGCGAGGCGGTGCTCAAGGTATTCGAAGGCATCAACCAGGCCAGCATGGTCATGATCGACTGGGTCATGATGCTGGCACCCGTGGCGGTGTTCGCGCTCATCGCCTCCATCGTCAGCCAGTTCGGCTTCGATCTCCTCCAGAGCCTGTTGATCTACGCCTTGACGGTGGTGGCGGGGCTGCTGCTCCACGTCGCGATCACCTACATGTCCATCGTGAAGGTGTTCTCGAAGCTCAGCCCGATGTACTTCCTCAGGCGCGCCAACAAGGCGCAGCTCATCGCCTTCAGCACGTCCTCCTCCAACGCCACGCTTCCCGTCACCATCGAGACCGCCGAGGAGGACATCGGCGTCTCCAACGAGGTGGCCAGCTTCGTGTTGCCGTTGGGCGCCACGATCAACATGGATGGCACCGCGCTCTACCAGGCCGTGGCCGTCATGTTCATCGCACAGATCTACGGCATCGACCTCACGCTGGCGGACCAGGCCACGGTGGTCCTGACGGCCACACTGGCGTCCATCGGTGCGGCCGGTGTGCCCAGCGCGGGCATCATCACGCTGATCATCGTGCTGAACGCAGTGGGTCTGGGGGCGCACATCCAGGCGGGGATCGCGTTGATCCTGGGTGTGGACCGCATCCTGGACATGCTGCGCACGGCGGTGAACGTCACGGGAGACCTGACCGCCTCGACCGTCATTGCGCGGACGGAGGGCGAGGAGCTGGTGCCCCGCCCGGTCGATCACAAGGTCGAGATCGCGCCCACGCGCTGAGTCGAGGGCGGCGGGCGCCGCCGCGACCGGAGGTCAGGCGCGCAGACCGATCGGCGGCGAAGGCGGTCGCCGGCCGGCACCGGCATCCAGGATCTGGGCGGGTGTCGCGCCCAGCTTGGCGTCGAGCGCCTCCAGGAAGGTCGTGATGCGCCGGGCGTTGGTGCCGAAGTCCACGCCACCGCTGCGGGACCGGGAGGTGAGGTCCACGCGCGTCTGGGCGGTCTCGTCCAGGGTGATGCGGATGATCACGTCGTCCGTACGGCGCAGGAACCCGCCCCGGGCCTCGGCCTGGATGATCCCGTCGCGGTCGTTCCAGGTCTGGACCCGCCACCCCGGCAGCCCCTCGTCCGCAAGGAGGGTGGCCGCGCTCCACACGCGGTCGAACGGGATGGCGTAGCGCCGTCCGCGCAGACGGGGATCGGGCGCGGCCGGGTGGGTCTGGGCTTCGTTCCGGGTGATCGCGCGTAGGATTCGCGTCATCATGGTTCGGGGTCGGTACCGAGCGCGAAGCGCACGGTGACGGTGGCGGAGATCTGCTGCTCGCCCACCTCGATGGGCGTGTCGGCGGCCATGGCCATCTGGCTCCGCGCCATCCAGGGCCGGGGCGGCGGGCTCTCGGCCCCGCCCCTGACCTCGAGGACGCGCCCCAGGGGCACCCCGAGCGCGCGTGCCATGGCCTCGGCCTGGGCCCGGGCCCGGTCCACGGCGCGCTCCACGGCCTCCAGGCGGGCGGGCTCCGGGTCGGAGGCCCGGAAGCTCAGGCCCGTGACCCGGTTGGCGCCGGCGCCGATGGCGGCATCGATGAGCCGCCCGGATCGCTGGACCGCCGAGGTGCGCGCCTCCACGTGGTTGAGGGCACGATACCCGGCGATGCGGGGCATCTCACCCGGCTTCTCGTCCGCCCGATAGACCGGCTGGAGCGAATAGCCGTGGGTCTCCACCCGCAACTGGTCGAGGCCGGTGCCCCGGACGGCCGCCAGCACCTGCTCCATCCGCTCGGCGTTCTCCTGGGCGGCCTCCTCGGCGGAGGCCGCCTCGGTCTCGACCGCGAAGGTCACGACGGCCAGGTCCGGCGTGACCGACACCGAGGCGGTGCCGGAGACCTCCACGAAGGGCGGGGACGACTCGGTCATCTGGGCCTGGGCGGACGGGGCCCCCCCGGCGGACAGGGCCAGGAGGAGGAGCGGCAGGGCAGCGTGGGGATGGTGTGACATCCTGGTCAATACACGGTAGCGAACCGAAGGTTTTTCCGCCCCCGGCGGGTGTCGGCGCCCCGGGTGCCTGGCCCGCCCCTTGCCCGGTCCAGGCCGTTTGCCGACCGTGGGCGCACCCCGCGCGAGCCCTCCCGAGGACCCGAGGACACCACACCCGATGAAAGCGATCATCCCGCTGGCTGGAAAGGGGACCCGCCTCCGCCCCCTCACCCATGTCACCCCCAAGCCGCTGATCAAGGTCGGCGGCCGTCCGGTGATGAGCTACATCCTGGACGACCTGAAGGCCCTGGGCATCGAAGAGATGGTGTTCATCGTGGGCTACCTGGGTGACAAGGTCCGCGAGTACATGGAGGCCGAGTATCCGGACGTCCGCGTGCACTACGTCGTGCAGGAGGTCCAGGACGGGACCGCGGGCGCGGTCAAGCTGGCCCAGCCCTGGGCGGACGACGAGCTCCTGATCGTCTTCGTGGACACGCTCTTCGAGGCCGACCTGTCCCTGGCGCGATCGCTGGGCCCGGAGTGGGCCGGCGCCATCTGGGCCAAGGAGGTGGAGGACTACCAGCGCTTCGGGGTGATCATCACCGACGAGCAGGGCGCCATGCAGCGCATCGTCGAGAAGCCCAAGGAGCCGGTCTCCAAGCTCGCCAACATCGGGCTCTACTATATCCGCGACCACGCCCTGCTGTTCGAGGGCATCGACCACGTCCTGAACACCGTGAACCCCGGTCAGGGCGGTGAGTACTATCTGACCGACGCCTTCCAGTACATGGTGGACAACGGCGCCCGACTGTTCACGGCGCCCGTGGGGGGGTGGTACGACTGCGGCAAGGCCGACACGCTGCTGGAGACCAACCTGCACCTGCTCTCCACCGGCCGGGAGGGCGTCCACCCGGGCGCGACGGTCCGCGATTCGCAGATCGATGCCCGGGCCCGCGTCGAGGAGGGTGCGGTGATCGAAGATTCGACCCTGGGGCCCAACGTCACGGTCGAACGGGGCGCGCGTGTGAAGGACAGCACGCTGCGGCACACCATCGTCGGGGAGGGAACGACCATCGCCGGGTGCACGCTCAGCGATTCCCTGATCGGCGAATCGTGTGACATCTCCGGCTTCGGGGGCTCGTTGAGCCTGGCCCCCCACTCGATCGTCCGTGGCTGAGAGGGCCCCGGGCCGGTCGCAGGAGGTGGACATGGACGAACAGGACCTGATCCACGACTGGAACGCCATCCAGCCCACGCTCCAGCCGGACGCGCGTGGGCCCGTGGAGCTGAACGACGAGACGCTGCGGGACGGCCTGCAGAGCCCCTCCGTCGTGGACCCGCCCATCGAGGTCAAGCTCGAGCTCGTCCATCTCATGGACCGCATGGGCGTCGCGAGCGCGGACATCGGGCTCCCGGGCGCCGGACCGCGCGCGGTGGCGGACGTGACGCGGATCGCCCAGGAGATCGTCTCGTCCGGTCTGTCCCTGTCCCCGAACTGCGCCGCCCGTACGGTCGTGGCCGACGTGCGTCCCGTGGCCGAGATCAGCCAGAAGGTCGGCATCGCCATCGAGGCCTGCACCTTCATCGGCAGCTCGCCCGTGCGGCAGTATGCCGAGGGATGGACGCTGGAGCGTATGCTGCGGGTCTCCGAGGAGGCGGTCACGTTCGCCGTCCGCGAGGGGCTGCCGGTGATGTTCGTCACCGAGGATACGACGCGGGCGCGCCCGGACGTGCTGGAGGCGCTCTACGGGCACGCGATCCGCTGGGGCGCGCGTCGGATCTGCCTGGCGGACACGGTCGGGCACGCCACGCCCGCCGGCGTGCGTGCGCTCGTGCGCTTCGTGCGCGAGACGATCGTCGAGCCCTCCGGGGAGGACGTGAAGATCGATTGGCACGGCCACCGCGATCGGGGGCTGGGTCTGGCCAACGCCCTGGCGGCGATCGAGGCGGGGGCCGACCGCATCCACGGCACGGCGCTGGGCATCGGCGAGCGCGTGGGCAACGTGGAGATGGACCTGCTGCTCGTGAACCTGAAGCTCCTGGGATTCCACGACGGTGACCTGTCCGACCTGTGCACCTACTGCGAGACCGTGGCGTCGGCCTGCGGCGTGGGCCTCCCCCACGACTACCCCGTCTTCGGGCGCGACGCCTTCCGCACGGCCACCGGCGTGCACGCCGCCGCCATCGTGAAGGCGCAGAGCAAGGGCGATTCCTGGCTGGCCGACCTCGTCTACTCCGGTGTGCCGGCGGCCATGTTCGGCCGCTGCCAGGAGATCGAGGTCGGGCACATGAGCGGGCTGTCCAACGTGAAGTTCTGGCTGCGGGCCCGCGGCTACGATGCGGAGGACGCCGATCTGTGCGAGCGGATCCTGGCGGCGGCGAAGGCGACCGACCACACGCTCTCGGAAGACGAAGTGGTCTCGATCATCGGGAGCGGCGTTGGCCGCTAGGCCCGAGGGCGAAGCGCGGCGCATCCTCGTCGTCGAGGACGAGGCCGACATCGCCGCGCTCGTCGCCTATCAGCTCACCCGCGCCGGCTTCCAGGTCCAGACGGTCTCCTCGGGCAGCGAGGCGCTCGAATCCATCGAGCGTCAGGTCCCGCACCTCGTGGTGCTGGACATCATGCTGTCGGGTCTGTCCGGGCTGGAGGTGCTGGAGAAGCTGCGTGCCGATCCCGCGACCCGCGAGGTCCCGGTGTTGTTGCTCACCGCCCTGCGCGAGGCCTCCGACCGCATCCGGGGTCTCGAGCTGGGCGCGGACGACTACCTCACCAAGCCGTTCAGCCCCAAGGAGCTGGTGCTGCGGGTGGAGGCCGTGTTGCGCCGCAGCACGGGGACCGCAGGGGCACGCGGCCTGTTGTTGCGTGCGGGCGGGCTGCGGCTCGATCCTGCCGCCGCGCGCGCCTGGTGGCAGGACGAAGAGCTCCAGCTGACCCCGACCGAGTTCCGGCTGCTGCGCACGCTGCTGGAGCGCCGCGGGCGCACGCTCAGCCGCAACCAGTTGCTCGAGAACGTCTGGGAGGTCGACGCGCGTGTGGCGGGTCGGCTGCAGACACGCACGGTGGACATGCACATGCGGCGGCTGCGCGCCAAGCTCGGCGAGGCGGGGGACTGGGTCCGCACCGTACGCGGCTTCGGCTATCGCTTCGAGCCGCCCGAGGACTGATGCGGACGCTCGGCGTGCGCGCGTGGGTGACCCTGGCCATCCTGGTGGCCGGGACCACGGCGCTGTTGCTCGGCGGGGTGGGATGGGGATGGGGCCTCCTCGCCCTCCTGGTGGTGGCGTTCGCCTTCGGCGCAGCCGCCGACCGCGCGCTGGATCCGCTGGAGCGGCGGGCGCGGGCGCTCGCCGTGGGCGGCCCGCAGCCCACGGGCGTGCTGGCGCCGGTGCGGGAGCTCCATGATCTGCAGCACGAGCTCGACGAGGCCTCCGAGACCCTGAGGGCGCTGCAGGATCAGGCCCGGCGCGAGCAGCAGGAGACGGCCGCGCTCCTGGATGCCACCGCCGAAGGCGTGATCGAGCTTTCCGAGGACGCGCGGCTGGTGCGCGCCAACGCGGCGGCGCGTCGCATCCTCGAGATCCGGGATGCCCGCCCGTTCGCACCCATCGAGACCCTGGTGCGGGATGCCGCGCTCCGGGATGCGCTCGAGACCGCGGTGATCCGGCCGCTCGCGCCGGTCGAGGTCACGCCGTGGGACCGCACGATCGTCGTGCGGGCCAAGGCGCTGCCCAAGGGTGGCGCCATCGTCACCCTGCAGGACCTCACCGAGGTCCGCCGCCTGGAGCGCGTGCGCACGGACTTCGTCGCCAACGCCTCCCACGAGCTGAAGACCCCGCTGACGGCCCTGCGCGGCTTCGCCGAGTCCCTCCTGGACGACGAGCCTCCGCCCGACATCCGCCGCACGTTCGTCGAGTCCATCGCCAAGAACGCGATCCGCCTGCAGCATCTCGTCGAGGACCTGCTGGACCTGTCCCGGCTGGAGTCCGGGGGCTGGCGCGCGGAGTTGGAGGAGGTGGATGTGGCCGAGGTGGCCGAGCGCGTGTGGGAGGAGACGGTGGAGGGCACGTCGCGCACCATCCACTTCGCGGTGGACGGCCTGGGGCTCGCGTGGGCGGACGAGCGGGCGGTGGAGCAGATCTTCGCCAACCTCTTCGGCAACGCCATCCGCTACACCCCCGACCAGGGTCGCGTGACCGTGACCATCCGCAGCGGAGCGGAGCGCCTCCAGATCGCTGTCGCGGACACGGGATCGGGGATCCCTCCCGAGTCGCTGCCCCGGATCTTCGAGCGGTTCTACCGCGTCGATCCCGCGCGCTCCCGGGCCGAGGGGGGGACGGGGCTGGGGCTGTCCATCGTGGCCCATCTGGCGCGGGGCATGGGCGGCTCCGTCGGGGCCACCAGCCGGCTCGGCGACGGGACCGTGATCACGTTCACGCTGCCGCGCGCGCCCGATCCGGACGAGGGTGGTTCCGACGCCGCCGGGGACCCCCTAGGTTGAGCCGCGGGCGTCCCTCGCACGTCGGAGCTCCAGCCGTGCCCGAACCGGGTCCTTCCCCGATCCACGCCACCTGGGAGCCGCGTCCCCCCGACGAGGGCTGGCGGGGCGGCAACGGTGTCGACGAGGCGTCGGCCGTGCTGGACTCGCTCCCGCAGCCGCAGCCCGCGGCCGGCGAGCGTGCCTTCCGCGACCGCGTGGCCATCATCAGCGGCGGTTCCAGCGGCATCGGCCGCGCCGTGGCGGTGGAACTGGCCCAACGGGGCGTGCACATCGCCTTCAACTACCTCGACGACGGCACCGCCCGCACCCGCCGGGAGGCGCAAGCCGTCGCGGCGGAGCTGCGCCAACTGGAGGTGCGCGTCCTGGTCGACGCCTGCGACGTGCGCGAATCGGCCGACGTGTCCGCGTTCGTGGCGCAGGCGGTCGAGACGCTCGGCCGCGTCGATATCCTCGTCAACAATGCCGGGATCGGACGGGACCGGGCGCTGTGGCGGATGTCGGACGACGAATGGCGCGCCGTGCTGCAGACCAACCTGGACGGTGCGTTCTTCTTCACGCGCGCGGTGGCCCCGCACTTCCGGCGGCAGGAGTCCGGCAAGATCGTCAACGTCGCTTCGGTCCACGGCCTGCGCAGCGAGTTCGGCCTGTCCAACTACGCGGCGTCCAAGGCCGGCCTGATCGGACTCACCCGTTCGACGGCGGTGGAGCTGGGCCCGGCCAACGTCAACGTCAACGCCGTGGCCCCCGGGTACATCCGCACGACGCGGCTGACGGAGGCCGTGCCGCCCGAGATCCTGGATCGTGCGCGGGAGCGCAGCGTGCTCGGCCGCCTGGGGGATCCCCAGGACGTGGCGAGCGTGATCGTGTTCCTGTGCAGCGAGGCCGCTCGGCACATCACCGGCGCCGTGGTTCCGATCGACGGCGGCTACCTGCTGTAGCGGCCCCGCGTGCCGACCGATCTGCGCTCAGCGGCGGCCGCCACACCCCGGCGTTCGAGGAGAGCTCGGGGATCGTGGTGGGGAACGCGATCGACCTGTAGTCCCGCGCCTCAGGCCCGCGCCACCGCCTCGCGGATGCGCTCGGCCAGCGCGCGCGGGATGGTGGGCACCGTGGCGATCGCGTCGGTGTCCGCCTGACGCAGGGCCCAGACCGAGCCGAACGTGCGGCTCAACGCGTCCGCGCGGCGCGGCCCCAGGCCCTTCAGCTCCAGCCGGGCCAGCCAGCGACGCAACCGCTCCTCCTCCAGCTGCCGACCCAGGTCCGCCGGATCCGACACCGACACGCCGTTCGAGTGGAGATCGCGCAGGAGGCCCTCCCAGGCGTGGTGGTCCCAGCCGTCGGGGTGGCGGTCGAGGAATCCGTCAACGTGACCCTGCAGGGTCCGATCGTGAGCGGTCATGGGAGTCGTGCGTCGGGGTGAAGGCCCGGGCCGGTCGCCCGGACACGCGTGCCCGCGCAGGGCACGAGCCGTCCCACCAAGCTCTCAGCACGAGGCCGCCCGGTAAACCCGGCGGGTGCGGCCACACGGTCACGGATCGGCGACGAGCCGGCGGGGACGGCTCGTCCGCGGGCGGGAACCCGCGTGCCGATCCGGGTCTTCCTGAGGGAGGTCGGCCCGTGCGCTCCTCAGGAGCCGACGACGAAGGTGATCTTGCAGTTCACCCGGAAGCGCTGGACCGCGTTGTCGGCGATCACGGCCTGGATGTCCTGCACATAGACCGAGCGGATGTTCTTGACGGTCTTGGCGGCTTCCGCCACGGCGTCTTCGATGGCGGATTCGATGCTGGCGCCTTCGGCGAGGATCTCGATGACCTTTGCGACCGACATGGGGCCTCCTTCGGCTGTGAACGGGTAGGACCGGGCAGGGTACTCCAGGGCAGGATGACAGGCAACCAGGGGGTGGACGTTGGCCTCGAACGTGAAGAAGTCCGACCGCGAGTGGCAGGAGCAGCTCACGCCCGAGCAGTACCGCGTCACGCGGAAGAAGGGGACGGAGCGGGCGTTCACCGGCGAATACTGGAACACCAAGACCGCGGGGACCTACCGCTGCGTGTGCTGCGATGAGCCCCTGTTCGACTCCGACACCAAGTACGACTCGGGAACGGGCTGGCCGAGCTTCTACGCGCCGTCCAGCCCCGACGCGGTGGAGGAGAAGGACGACCGCAGCCTGTTCATGCGGCGCACGGAGGTGGTGTGCGCGTCGTGCCAGGCGCACCTGGGGCACGTGTTCCCGGATGGGCCGGCTCCGACCGGGCTGCGTTACTGCCTGAACTCGGCCGCGCTCACGCTCGATCCGCGCGAGGCCGAGGCGAGGAAGCCGGACCCGAACGTGGTGGAGGAGCAGGACGCCTGACGCATCCCCGCGGGCGATGAGCTAGCGCACCCCCGCGGGCGGTCGGAACGCGATCCCCAGCAGATAGCCGCCGAGCGGGCGGCTCCACACGACCGCCCCGCGGACCAGGTCGACGGCCACGACCGTGCCCGGCTCGCCCGTCCTGCCCTCCAGGGCCACCCAGGCGGTCCGTCCGTCGGGCGCGATGCTCAGCCCGTGCGGATGCGCGGCACCCAGCGGGATGGTCCGGGTGGGCGTGCCGGCCGCTGCGTCCAGCACGGCGAGCGTGCCGCCGTGGCGATCGGGGACCAGCAGGGCCCCGGTGGACGTCACCGCGATCTGGGCCGGATGCCCTCCCGTGACCAGGCGGGTCTCCTCCCGACCCTCCGGGTCGAAGCGCACCACCTCCCCGCTCGCGTGCATCCCCACGAAGAAGCCGCTCCCGTCCGGGAGCCAGGCCACGTTGAGCGGGCGGTAGCGCGGCTGCCCGGGAGGGCCCGGATCGGATCCGGCCGGGCTGCGCGTACGCACCTCCCAGGTCCGGGCGTCCAGCACCAGCACCTCGTCGGAGAGCGGACAGGCCACGGCCACCAGGCTCCCGTCGGGGCTCGGGGCGGCGTCATGGGGGGCGGCGCACAGCGGAAGGGTGGTCAGGACGGTGAGCGTGGCCAGATCCACCACGGCCACCGAGCTGGTGCGCCCCTGTCCGCTGCGCCAGAAGTCCGGCACCAGGGCGCGCGCCCCGTCCGGCGTGATGCGCACACGCGCAGCGCCCGGCAGGGGGAGGCGCACCCGGCCCACGACGCGCTCGGCGTCGGCCTCCACGGCCCACAGCGTGGGTTCGCCGTGGCCCAGCGTGACATACCAGCGCCCCCCGTCGGGGGCGACACCGATGCCGTGGGGCTCGTCCGTCTCGCCGCGCCGCGGGTCGAAGCGGAGGGTGTCGAGGATGGCTCCGTCGCGCGCGTCCAGGATGAAGACCTGGTCCGTGGAGCCCGACGCGACGTAGAGGCGACCGCCGTCGGCATCGGCGCCGCAGCCGAACAGCCCGGACAGCAGCAGCACCGCCGGGCAGGCGCGCCTCAGAGTTCGGGACGCACCACCACCAGCCCGTTGTTCATGTCGGAGAGGTAGAGCAGGCCCCGGTGCAGCTGGGGTGCCCAGGTGCAGGTGCCGTCGGCGCTGGCGCATCCGAATCCCACTCCGTCGTACTGCAGTCCGAAGATCTCGCGACCCTGTCGTTCCAGGTCACCCAGCAGCTCGCCGCTCACGTCCAGCGCGCGCAGCCCGTTCTCGTACCACGCCAGGTAGAGGACCCCGGTCGCTTCGTCCAGCCAGAAATTGTGGGGCGTGGTGCCGGCGACGCGGAAGGTGGCCACCTCGCGGGGCGCGCGCAGGTCGCGCACGTCCACCACGTGCATGTAGCCCGGGCTCGAGAAGTCCTCCTCGCCCACGAAGACGTACCCCGCATCGGGCCAGTACCAGGCGTTGTGCGTCTGCCCGTTGAGCGCGCCGAGCCGGCTCACCTCCACCGGGTTCGTGGGCGAGCCGCCGGCGATGCCGTTGCCCACGTCGAGCACCACCAGACCGGCGTTCCAGTGCGAGAGGAAGGCGAGCCCGTCGCGCACGTAGACGTCGTGGAGGAAGCTGCTGCCGGCCCAGTAGCTGGCCACCACGGACGGAGCCCGTGGATCGGAGAGGTCCAGCACGCGCATGCCGTTGCCGACACCGTCCACGACCAGGTAGGCGTAGTCGCCCTCGATCCAGGCGTTGTGCACGCCGCTCTCCAGTCCCGCCGTGTAGCGCGAGAGCACCTGCGGCGCCGCCGGGTCGGACAGGTCCAGCACGGTCACGCCGTTCAGGCCATCGTTGGAGCCTTCGTGCGTGAGGACCGCGAGCTGTCCGTCCGCACGGACCTTCACGTCGTTGACGGTGCGGGCGTCCACGGTCAGGGTGCCCACCCGCACGGGCGCCACGGGGTCGGCCAGGCTCCACACGTGCAGGGCGTCCCCCACGCGGATGGACCCGTTGCGCGCGCGCTGACCCCAGGTGCCGGTGTAGGCCCACTCGCCGTGCACCCACAGGTCGGAGGTGTGCCGCTCCAGGACGGAGCCCTCGCCGACGCGGACGGCCTGTCCACCGAGGCCGCGGGCCTGCACCGTGACGGCCCGCTCCGCGGTCGCGGCACCCACCTGCGCCCGGACCGTGAGCGAGCCCGGCGCATACGCCACGAGCGATCCGTCCGGCGCCACGAAGCCCGCGCCGGCGGGCGCGACGCTCCACGTGATCGCGGCCGGCGAGAGGGCGGCCCCGGCGCTGTCGGTGGCGCTCGCCACGTAGCGCGCCACGTCTCCCTGACGCACGTCGGTCGGGCCGGAGTCGAAGCGGACGGTGGCGCCCTCGAAGCCCTGGAGATCCGCAGCCGTGACGCGGACGTCGAGACGGCGCTCACCGTCCGGCGTGCGCGCGATGAGCTCGGCCCGGTATTCGCCGGGCTGGAGCAGGGTACCCGCATCCATCCCCACCGTCACCGTCACGGTCTGGCCGGGGGCCAGGGTGGGCACGTCCGCCGGGGCGGCCGTGAGGCGGGCGCCGGGCACGCTGGCCGATCCTGCGTCCAGCACCGCGCCCGAGCGCAGCTCCACGGGGCCCACGGGCAGCGCGCCGCGGTTGCTCAGCACCACCGTGCCGGTCCCCGCGGCGTCGAGGCGCAATTCCGCGACGTCGAACGCGAGCGCGCCCTCGGGCCCGGTGGCGTCCCCGCACGAGAGCCCGCCCGCGACCACGAGGAGCGTGGCGAGGAGCCTGGAGGTGGATGCGCTGCGGAGTTGCATGGACCGTCCGGAGGAGGGCGTGCGGTGCGACTGCGCTTCAGGGAAAGATACGAGATTCCGGGGTCTTCCGTTGCCGGCGCCACGGAACGTCGGGGCGTCGCCTTCTGTAGCACAGGGTGTTCCAGAGGTCCCCCCCACAGGATGCCCCGTGTCTGCCTTCTATCCCCGGACCCACGTCGGGATCGCCGCCCTGGCCGCGTTGGCGGCCGTGGCCTGCGCCAGCACGCCTCAGGCCCCTCCGGCCGCCGGAGAGGCCCGTGGCGCCCTGCCCGACCTGGAGGGACGCAAGGTCATGGTGTTCCCGGTCCAGCGTCTGCGGGGCCTCGACCGGGACCTCGACCCCGCCGCGGAGGTGGCCTACGCCTTCGAGACCCGGGGTGGAGCGGAGTGGATCCTGCCGGCCGACCTGCGCCGGGCCGTCGAGCGCACGCCCGGCCTGGAGCTGAGCGCCGACGCGCTTCCGGTGGACGTCTTCCTGCGCGCGGAGGTGGACCGGATCGGGGACCCGCTGTTCGGCCTGCTGCGCCGGATGGCCGCGGTGACCGGCGCCGACCTGGCGCTGGTGCCCGTGGAGGCGCGCCCGGGCGTCGGGCCCGGTGACGCCGCCGACGCCGGGGCCGCGTCCACGCTGCGCCGGGTGGAGATCGCGGCCACCCTCATCAACGCGCGGACCGGACGCGTGTTCTGGTTCGGGGTGGTCGACGCGGAGAGCGCGGGTGGGGACGCCGGCGCGCTGGCGGGCGCCGCCGAGGCGCTGGCGCGGGCCGTCACACCGCGACTCGACCGTCCGCTGCGGGAGGCGCTGTGAGGGCCCGGGCGTGGGTGCTCGTGCTGGCGCTGGGGGGGCTGGCCTGCGAGCAGGCGGCGCTGGAGGTCCCTACGGCCGAGGATGTCGTGGCCGCCTACGACTATTCGGGGCGCCTGGAGGCCGAGATGTCCGGCAACGTGGCCGAGGTCACGGTCTATCAGCCGAACCGTCAGTTGAGCCGCGGGGGCACGCTGTGGGCCAAGGTCGGCCCCTACGTCTTCCTGTTCAGCCGCGAGACCCAGTCCCTCTTCCAGCAGTGGGGTGGCCTGGCCGGCGTGCGGGTGATCACCCGGGCTCCCGGCGGGCAGGAGGTGGCGCGGGCGCTGCTCACGCGCGACACCTTCAACGACGTCACCTGGAACGGGGCCATCCTCGCCGCGGCCAAAGCCCGGCGCGACGGGACCAAGAGCCCGGGCCTGATCGAGGACCTCGTGCTCTTCGGCGAGGATCACACGACCTTCGAGTACTCGTCGCGCTACGTCCGCCCCGGACGTTGACGCGCTTGATTCGGCGGCGGGTGCGGGCGAGAATAGGCCCGCCTTTTCCAGACCCTTCCCGCTTCCGACGAAAGAGCAGGTCATGGCCCGCACCATCACGGTGATTCCCGGGGACGGCATCGGCCCCGAGGTGACGCACGCCACGCTCGAGATCCTGGCCGCCGGCGGCGCCCAGCTCGAATACGACGAGCAGCTGGCCGGCGTCACCGCCCTGGAGCAGGTCAAGGACCCCATCCCCACGCCGACGCTGGAGTCCATCCAGACGCACAAGGTCGCGCTGAAGGGGCCGCTCACGACTCCGGTGGGCACCGGCTTCCGTTCGGTGAATGTGGCCATCCGCAAGGAATTCGATCTCTTCGCCAACGTGCGTCCGGCGCGCTCCCTCACCCGGGGTGGACGCTACGAGGACCTGGACCTGGTGCTCATCCGCGAGAATACGGAAGGGCTCTACGTCGGGGTCGAGCACTACATCGGGATGCATGGCGATCCGCGCGCCGCGGCCGAGTCCGTGATGATCATCACGCGCTTCGGCGCCGAGCGCGTCATCGAGTACACCTTCGAGCTCGCCAAGCGCACCGGCCGCAAGAAGGTCACGCTGGCGCACAAGGCCAACATCCTCAAGTACACGCAGGGTCTCTTCCTCGACATCGGGCGCGAGATCGCCAAGCGCTACGAGGGCGAGATCGAGTTCGAGGACCGCATCATCGACGCCACGGCCATGCATCTCGTCATGGACCCGCACCAGTTCGACGTGCTGGTCATGGAGAACATGTTCGGCGACATCGTCAGCGACCTCATGGCCGGATTGATCGGCGGGCTCGGCATGGCGCCGGCGGGCAACATCGGGAAGGACGTGGCCGTCTTCGAGGCCGTGCACGGCTCCGCGCCCGACATCGCGGGCAAGGGCGTGGCCAACCCCACGGCGCTGACGCTGGCCGGCTGCATGCTGCTGGATCACATCGGCGATACGGAGAGCGCCACCCGCATCCGCAGCGCCCTGGACGAGGTGCTCCTCGGTCGGTTGGCGCCCACCCGGGATCTCGGGGGCACCGCGGGTACGCGGGAGTTCACCGACGCCGTGATCCGCGCGATGAAGTGAAGCACCACGCCTTCTCCTTCCTGGACCGCTTCCCGGGCGAGAGCCTGACCTGCGTCCGCTGCCTGGAGCGGAAGCCCAAGTCGGAGTTCGACCGGTTGTTGTGGTGCGAGGCCTGCCGCGCGCGGGCCGCCGAACGCGCCAAGGCGGTCGGCTGGATGGGCGGAGGGGTCATCGCGCTGGTGGTCGGGCTCTACATCTGGCTGGTCGTCCGGCCCACGGGGCTGATCCCGCAGCTCTGGCTGGCCGCGCTGGTGGCGGTCTATTGGCTGGGCGCCCGCTTCGTGCGCGAGATCGCGCTCGGCGTGATGCGCTACCGGAACAGCCGGGCCGCCGAGGCCCGGCCCCCCGAGGAGTAGCCGACCCATCCGCCCACCCCGGGGCCCGCCCGGGGTTCAAGGCGCCCCCCGGCCGATTAGATTTGGCCGTCCCCACGGGGCCCACGCCGCCCCCTCGCTCCGTTCCACGGTCCCCGAGACGACACGCATGGCCGAGAGATTCCAGGGAGTCGACTTCTACGCGCTGGACGCGCACTTCTCCGAGGAGGAGCGCATGGTGCGCGACACCGTGCGCGAGTGGGTGGAGGACAAGGTCCTCCCGATCATCGGCGAGGCCTACGTCGAGCGGCGGTTCCCGCGCGATCTGATCCCCGAGATGGGCGAGCTGGGGCTGCTGGGCGCCAACCTCCCCGAGCAGTACGGCTGTGCGGGCCTCAACAACGTGGCCTACGGGCTGATCATGCAGGAGATGGAGCGCGGCGACTCCGGGTTGCGCTCCTTCGCTTCCGTGCAGGGCGCCCTGGTCATGTACCCCATCTGGGCCTTCGGCAGCGAGGAGCATCGCACCACGTGGCTGCCGAAGCTGGCCAAGGGCGAGGCGGTGGGCTGCTTCGGCCTGACGGAGCCGGACTACGGCAGCAATCCGGCCGGCATGATCACCACCGCGCGCAAGACGTCGGACGGGTGGGTGTTGAACGGCACCAAGATGTGGATCACCAACGGCTCCATGGCGGACGTCGCGGTGGTCTGGGCCCAGACGGGCAGCCTGGGCGATGCCCGCGGCATCCGCGGCTTCGTGGTCCCCACGGACACGCCCGGATTCAGCGCGCGCGACCAGAAGGGGAAGTTGAGCCTGCTGGCCTCGGACACCAGCGAGCTCGCGCTGCAGGACGTGCACCTGCCGGAGTCGGCGCTCATGCCGAAGACGGAGGGGCTCAAGAACCCGCTGATGTGCCTCACGCAGGCGCGCTACGGCATTGCCTGGGGCGCCGTGGGTGCCGCCATGGCCTGCTACCACGAGGCGGTCTCCTACGCGAAGACCCGCGTCATGTTCGACGGCCCCATCGGCGGGAAGCAGATCCAACAGGTGCGCCTGGCCGACATGCTGACCCGCATCACCCAGGGGCAGCTCCTGGCGTATCACCTGGGCCGCATGAAGGACGGAGGCACCATGACACCGCAGCAGGTCTCGATGGCCAAGCGCGCCAACGTGGACATGGCGTGCGAGTGCGCGCGTGAAGCGCGCCGCCTGCTCGGCGGCAACGGCATCCTGGTGGAGTATTCCGCCATGCGGCACATGGCGAACCTGGAATCGGTCTACACCTACGAGGGGACGCACGACATCCACTCGCTGGTGCTGGGGCAGGCGGCGACGGGCATCGCCGCCTACTGAGCGCGCCGCGCGCCCGCGCTACGCTGCGCGGGCGCGCGTGGCCGTGTCCCGCTCCCGCTCCAGTCCGCGCCGTTCCGCCTCCGCGAAGCCGATCATGCGCTCATCGCGCTCACACCAGAGGTTGAGGCGCGTGAGGGCCCAGGTGTCGCGGATCCGCAGGGTGCGCGGCTCCTGCAGCTCCGGGCTGGAGTCCATGCATTCCTGCAAGCGGTAGTTGGGGATGCGGGCGCACAGGTGGTGCACGTGGTGGAGCCCGATGCTGGCCGTGATCCACTGCAGCGGCTTCGGCAGCGCCAGGTGTGAGGATCCCTTCAGCGCGGCATCGAAGTAGTCCCAGTCGGGCGGACGCTCCCAGTAGGTGTCCTCGAACTGGTGCTGGACGTAGAACAGCCAGACGCCGACCGAGCAGGTGACCACCAGGACCGGCGTATGCACCAGCAGAAGGCGCTCCCAGCCGACCAGCAGGAGCATGGCGCCGACCACGCCCACGAGGCAGAGGTTCGTGAGCCAGATGCTGCGCCAGGCCTGGGTCCAGGAGCGCGGCACCTCCCGCGGGTACCGCTGCTTGAGCACGAAATGCCACAGCGGGCCGATCCCGAAGAGCACGGCCGGGTGGCGGTAGATCCGGTAGGCGAGCCGGCCGCGCGGCGAGCGCTCCAGGTATTCGTCCACCGTCAGGGTGACCACGTCCCCGAACCCCCGCCGCTCCAGGTCGCCGTTGTGCGCGTGATGATGCGCGTGCGTGCGGCGCCAGTAGTGGTAGGGGATGAGCGTCAGCACCCCGATCCAGTGCCCCACGATGTCCGCCGTGCGGCGGGAGCGGAAGAACGACCCGTGCCCACAGTCGTGCTGGATCATGAAGAGCCGCAGCAGGAATCCCGATGTCGGGAGTGCGAGCAGCAGCGTGAGCAGGTAGTGCACCTCGAGCGCCCGGAACGCCAGGTACCACGACGCGAAGAAGGCCGCCGCGGTGCCGAGGAGCTGGGTGGTGCTGCGCCAGGGTTGGGGTCCGCGGTACGGGTCCGTCAGCGCGTTGAAGTGCGCGGCCCGGGCGCGGTCGGGGGAGGTCCGGTGTGGGCTTCCGATGGGTCGGTTCCGGTGGGGGGGACTGAGGGGCCGGTCGATCGGTGGCCCAACGTACGGACTCGTCCGCCCGGATGCGAATGGCCACCGCGGCCCGCCGTCCCGCCCACCGACGGGACGGCCCGTTCGTCGATCGGCGGGCGGGAGCGCCTGCGCGGCCGGGCGCGTCCCCACTAGGCTCCACCCAGGGACGCGCGCGGCGCGCGCCCGGAGCCCGAGCGGGGAGGCGGCGGTGGGGTGGACGGCGGTGGTGGGCGCCCTGGCGGCGATCGTGATGCAGCAAGGCGGGACGCAGCAGGCGCCCGCGCCGCCGGTGGCCATGTTCGCCGGAGGGCCGGCCCACACCGGGGTGAGCGCGGCGCGGCCGCTGGCCGTTCCCGGGCGGGTGCGCTGGTCCCTCCGGATGGACGGCCCGGTCCGGTCCTCTCCGGTCATCGCGGGCGGATCGGTCTGGGTGGGTGGGGGGGACGGCGCCCTCTACCGGGTCCGTCTCTCCGACGGCCACGTGGTGTGGCGTCACGACCTCGGCCGGCCCGTCCAAGCGGCCCCGGCCGTGGACGACCAGACCGTCTATGCCGTGGACGTGGACGGGGCCATCTCGGCGGTCGGCCGGGACGACGGAGCCCTCCGGTGGCACGTACGGGTGGGCCCGGCCCTGCCCTGGGCGTGGGGCGGGGAGGGGTGGGACTACCTGGGCTCCTCGCCCGTGGTGGTCGGGCACACCCTGGTGGCCGGGGCGGGGGACGGGGTCGTGCGGGCCGTGGACACCCGCTCGGGCGAGGTGCTGTGGTCGGTGGCCACGGGCGGCCGGGTGCGCTCCAGCCCGGCGGTGGCGGACGGGGTCGTCTACGTGGGCAGCGCGGACGGGATCGTGCGGGCGCTGCGGCTGGAGGACGGCAGCGAGGTCTGGAGCTTCCGGACGGAGGGCCACACCCTGGACTCGGCGGCCTTCGGGTTCGACCGCCGCACCGTGACGGGGGGCCCCACGGTGGTCGGGGACCGGGTGCTGGTGGGCTCCCGGGATGCGCGCATGTACGCGCTGGACCGGGCGACCGGTCGCACCCTGTGGGCGGAGGACGACTCCAGCTCGGCGTGGGTCATCGCCACACCGGCGGTCGTGGACGGGCGGGTCATCTTCGGCCGCTCCAGCTCCGCCAAGGTGCAGGCCCTGTCCCTGGTGGACGGCGCGTTGCTCTGGGAGGCCGCGGCCGGGGCGCTGGTGTTCAGCTCGGCCACGGTGGCCGGCGGCACGGCGTTCCTGACCACCGGTGGGGGCGCGCTGCTGGCCCTGGACGCCGCGACCGGAGAGCGCCGGTGGAGCCGCCGGCTGGACGGGCCCAGCTGGACCACACCGGCGCTCGCCGACGGCGTCCTGGTGGTGGGGACGGACGCGGGGACCCTGCTCGCGCTGGAGGAGGCGGAAGCCGGCCAGCCGCGGGTGGCGGTCTTCCAGGACTCCACCCTCTTCCAGGCCTCGATCACGGCCCGGCGGGGGATCGACACGCGGCTGGCCCGCCAGCTGACGGCGCGCGGGCACGAGCGGCTCGATCGGGCGGGGCTCGTCCGCTTCCTGGAGGAGCGCACCCGGGACGGCGCACCGAGCGCCGTGGTCATGGCCACCGACGTGATCCCCCCCGAGCTGCTCGAGCCCGGGCCCGACACAGGACCGCTGCGGCAGTACCTGGAGCGAGGTGGCCGGATCGTCTGGGTGGGCGATCCCCCGCGGTGGGCGCTGTGGGACCCCGAGGCCCAGCGCTTCGGGCTGGACATCGTGCGGGCCCGCGAGGTCACGGACGTGGACCACGCGCCGTGGGTCTCCGACGCCCGGGTTCATCGGCCCACGCCCGCGGGTGTAGCTTGGGGGTTGGAGGGGTGGTGGATCGGGCCGGGCGGGGTGGACCCCACCGCCGTCACCACGGTGCTCGCTTCCGACGAAGAGGGACGCGCGGCCGCATGGGTGAAGTCGTTCGGAGGACCGCCGGGCTCGGGCTGGGTGTGGCTGCCCGTGGCCACCGAGGAGCGCCTGTGGCCGGCCGTGGCGCGGGTGGCGGAGGCGGGGATCCTGGTGGCGTTCTAGCACGGCGGGCCGGGGCGCCCGGAGGACGCGGGTCCCGGCTGCCCTCCACCCCCGTGGGCGTCCTTCTGACGCTCGCGATGGTCTGGACCGGGATCGGGGCCGTCACCGGCCTCCAGCTCGTGGGCGTCCAGGCCCTGCGCGGAGGTCCTCTCCGCGCCGGCCCGCTCCTGCTCTACCAGTTGCTGGCGGCCTGGTCGTGGATCCCGGTGTCGCTGGCCGCCATCGCCCTGACGCTCCGCCTGCCGCCGTCCCGCACCGCGCCCGTCCGCACGGGCGCGGTCCACCTCGCGGCCGGGCTGGCCTGCGGATACGCCGTGAACCTCCTGATGAGCGGGCTGTTCCATCAGGTGGGGAGTCCCTTCGCGGGAGAGGCGGGGGTGTGGAGGGAGGCGTGGGTGGGGACCGTACGGTGGGCGCACGTCAATCTGCTGGTGTATGGGCTCCTGGTGGCGCTTACGCTGCGTGTGCGCCGCCGCCGAGGCTCCCGGCCCGACGCCGTGGCGGCCGGCGAGCGGACAGCGGTCGCGTCGGATGCACCGGTCGCCGGACGAGCGTCTGCAGGGGCCGACGCGCCGACGGCTCCCGAACCGCGCATCGCGTTCCGCACCGGCAGCGGCGTCGTGCTGCTGACGCCGGAGGAGATCCGGTGGCTGGAAGCGGACGGCGACTACGTGCGCGTCCACGCCAGCACGGGCGTGCCGCTCGTCAACCACCGTCTGGACGAGCTGGAGGCCACGCTCTCCCCGCACGGGTTCGTGCGCATCCATCGCTCCACCCTCGTCAACGCCGCGCGCGTACGGCAGGTCCGGGCGGCCGGTCGCGGGGACCGCGACGTCCTGCTGGACGACGGCACCACGCTGCGGCTGGCCCGCCGCCGCGCGGCGCGGCTGGGGGAGGCGTGGTGGGCGAAAGGCCCTTGAGGCGTCCTTCTACTGCGGCGCTCCTGCCTCACATCGGGCACGCTCGTTGCATTCGCACCACGCGTCTGCCCGGTCCAACCCCCCGGGCGCCAACCGAGGAGAAGAGGGAATGGAGAGCGCCATGGGCCACTGGAGCCGCGACAACGCGCCGTTTTCCGGGCCGACGTACATCACCGACGAGCCGGAAGAGCTTGCCGTCCGCGCGGCACCGCGTGCCGCCTCGCCGGCTGCGGCGCCCGCCGTGGCACCTCCGGCCCCCAACGGGAACGGAACCGCCGCCGCTCCGAACGGAGCGTCGGCCCCCATCCAGACCATGGGCACCGTGACGCCGCTCCCGACGGCGCGTCCGGCCGCCCCTGGAGCTCCCCGGCCTGCCGTCGACCCGAACACCTCCCTGCAGGGGGACGAACGGTTGGCGCAGGTCCGGGAGCTCATCTTCGGCAACGAGATGCGCAGCTACGAGCGCCGCTTCGCCGAGGTCGAGGAGCGGCTGGCCAAGCGCATGGCCACGCTCCAGACGGAGCTGATCCGCGAGATCGCCTCGCTGCGCCAATCGCTGGAGCCGCGGCTGACGGCGCTGGAGCGGGGGCTCGAGGCGGCGGGCGACCTGGTGGCGCAAGCCCAGGACGCCGCACGCGAGACCGTGGACGCGCGCGTGCGCGACATGCGCGTCGAGTTCATGGGCTACCGCAAGACGTTGGAGCAGACGATGGCGCAGATCGAGGAGCGCGTGGCCAAGGGCGGCCGCCAGCTCACGCAGGAGATCGTGGAGCTGCGCAATCAGACGGCCCAGCAGTTGACCGAGTCCAGCGCCGAGATGGTTCGGCGCCTGGGATCGGTGGAAGGCCGCATGACCGACCGCGAGGCCCTGGTTCGAGGGCTCGCGGAGCTGGCGCGCGGACTGGTGGGGACGGACCCACGCGCCTGACCCGAGCGGGAGAGGGCGGGCGGCGTCGTCACCGCCCGCTTCTCTCCCCCTCGAATCGCCCATGATGATCCGGAAGATCTGCGTGGTGGGCGACCCCGGGGTCGGCAAGACCCGGCTGGTCGAGGCCTGGCGTGGAAACGACGCCACCGGCGCGGCCTCGCCCGCGGTGGGCGTCAGCGTGCATCGCAAGGTGGTCCGTACGCGCGGCAGCGAGGTCAGCCTCGTGGTGCTCGATCTGTCGGGCCGCCTGACCCGCGCCGCCTACCCTCCCGATTTCCTGCGAGGCTGCGCCGGCTATGTGCTCGTGCTGGACACGAGCGGCCCCGTCTCGCTCGAGCAGGCCCAGTGGCTGCGCGCGCGGGTCGAAGCGGGGATCGGGCCGGCTCCCTCGGTCGTGGCGGCCAACAAAGCGGACCTCGGGTTCGATCCCGGCGTCGGCTGGGCCGACCTGGCGGCGCTCGCCGGTGGCGAGGAGTGGCTGCTGCGGACCAGCGCCGTCACGGGCGAGGGCGTGGATGCCCTCTTCGAGCGCCTCGCGCAGCGGCTGCTCCAGCCCGCTCCACCCCTGGTGCGACGGGCCTGAGCGCGCCGGCGCGCCGCAGGCGGACCCCTTCGTCCGCGCGGCGCCCTGAATCCTTTCCGACGGACGCTGGCTCTTGCCTGCAGGAACCCGCGTGTGGCTCCTCCTGAGCCCTCGTCCCCTCACGCCGGCGGAACGCGTTGGACCTGGACGATCACGAGCTGCTGCAGCGGACGGCTGCGGGGCAAGCGGACGCCTTCGATGCGTTCGTGTCCCGTCACGCCGATCCCGTCTACCGGTACCTGCGCGTGCACACGGCGACGGAGGCGGATGCGGAGGACGCGCTCCAGGAGTCGTTCCTGGCCGCGTGGCGGCACGCGGACGGATTCCGGGGCGGAGCCTCGGCGCGGGCCTGGCTCCTCACCATCGCCCGCCACGCGGCTCACCGGATCTATCGACGCCGGCAGGGCGAGCCCGCCGCGTTCGAGGACATCGACTCGCTCGAGTCCCTGGGACTCCGGGCCGGATGGGGACAGCCGGACGGGGACGGAGCGGACGATCAGGACCGGGTGCGCCGCGCGTTCGAGCGGCTGGCGCCCGAGGATCGGGAGGTGTTGACCCTGCGGGACCTGGACGGGCTCTCCGGGGACGAGACGGCAGCCGTGCTGGAGGTGAGCCTCGCTGCCATGAAGAGCCGGCTGCACCGGGCGCGTCTGCGCCTGACGGCCGTGCTACGGGAGATGGGCGATGACTGATCGACACCCCGACGCGGACCTGGACCGCGAGGTGGGCGGCCTGCGCTGCCGCGATGTGCTGGCCGGTCTCTCCGACTACCTGGACGGGGACCTGCCGGGCGACGTGCGCGCCCGGGTGGATGCGCACCTGGCCGGGTGCAGCAACTGCGAACGCTTCGGGGGCCGTGTGGGGGCGATTGTCGGCACCCTGCGGAGCGGGCGCGTGCGGCCCCTGCTGACGGAGTCGCAGCGGGCCTCGCTCGTGCGCGGCCTACGCGCGGCGGGCGCGCTGCCCTGACGGGTCTCGGCTCAGCGGCCCCCGGCGCTTCCCGCCGGCTCGACCGGATCGAGCCAGTCGCGCATGTCCCCGTGGAAGGTGTATTCGGGCGTGCCCTCCAGGATGCGGCCCACGGCCTCCACGCCCTGCATCACCGAGTGATCCTGGTTCGACACCTCGTACTTCCACGCGCCGAACCGGCCGCGACTCAGGATCCCGTGCGCGCTCAGCTCCGCGTCGATCGGCGCGAGCACGTCGTCACGCCCCAGCCACGGCGTGGGATAGCCGTGTTCCATGCGTCGATGCCAGGTGCTCACGATGCGCTCGTCGTCCCGGATCAGGCGCGAGGCGCGGAAGCCATCGATCACGTCCTCGATCACACGCGCATGATCGACCGGCTTGGCCGACGATTCGCTCACCTCCGCCATCAGCGACCACTGCTCGCCCGGACGCGGCACGTTGTGCGGTGAGTAGTTGCTGAAGACCGTCACGCGATAGAAGGGGGACGTGCTCTCCGGGAAGTACATCCAGCACTTGGTGCGCAGCTCGTCGGGCACGGGGCCGTCGAAGCCCACGCCCACGATGTGGCTGGAGGAGTGCACGAAGCGCGGCGCCTGCGGCGCGAGGTGCTCGCCGCCCTTCAGGATGCCGAGGAGGAGGTCGAGCGGCATGGTGCTGATCAGGTGGTCGTAGGCCACCTGCTCCCCGTCCGCGAGCGTGAGCCGGCGCGCGTGCAGGTCCACCGAGACGACGCGGCGTCCCAGACGCATCCGTTCACGAGGAAGCTGCTCGGCCACGCTGCGCCAGATGGCGCCGGTGCCCCCGTGCAGCGGGAAGCGGAACGTGGAGTTGGGCCCCCAGCCCACGTCGTCGCCGCCACGTACCACGTTGCGAACGACGCGCTTCAGGTCCACCGGCGCGACGCGCTCGCCCATCCAGCCCACGTCCATGGTGGCGGGCGGGTACGCCCACACCTTGAAGTTGTAGGGGAACATGAAGACGTCGCAGAGGCCCTGTCCGAACTGGTTGAGCAGCCACTGGTCGAAGGATGCCGGCCGCTCGCGCGGAGCCGTCTGCAGGTCGATGAGCCCGTCCAGGCAGGCCAACAGGTCGTCCGTGGGGAGACGCCGGATGTTGTTCTGGAAGGGGTAGGGGATCCAGCGGTCCCGCATCCACACCCAGGCTTCGCGCACGTGCTCCACCCACGCATCGCCCAGCGCGCGATCCATGAGCGCGTCGAAGTAGCGATAGTGGGAGAAGAGCACGTGCCCGCCGATGTCCCACGTGAAGCCCTGATCGTCCACGTAGGACGACGCCAGGCCTCCCGCCTCGGGACAGGTGTCGAAGAGCGCCCAGTCGGTGTGCCCGAGCTCTTCCATGCGGGTGGCGGCACCCAGCCCGGTGGGGCCGGCTCCGATGATCGCCACGAACGGTCTGCTGCTCATCCGACGGCCTTCTCACGCTCGAGGGAGGGGGACGGCGCCGTGCCCGGACGGACCCGGGCCAGCCCCGCGCGGAAGGCGAGGAGCTGGCGGAAGGCGCGCGCGGAGAACTTGATCAACTTCCAGCGCTTGATGGACACCTCGCCCGTCTCACGCTCCTTGTGCACGACGTCGATCTCGTCCACGTCCAGGCCCAACCTGCGGATGTAGAGAGCCAGGAAGAGCGAGGGCGCCAGCGTATCCGCCGGAATCAGCGGCGCGGCCGACTCCCAGGTGGAGCGCCGGAACAGCTTGAACGGCACGTTGGCGTCGTAGATGGAGGCGCCGAAGAGGGTGCGCAGCGCCAGGCGGATCACCGCCGTGAGCCAGAGCCGCACCTGGGGGTCGTAGCGGCGGCGGCGGACGCCGAAGGCGGCGTCCGCACCACCCTGGGCCGCAATCCACAGCGCCTCGAAGTGCTCGAGCGGGATCTGGCGGTCGGAGTCGATCAGGAACACCCACTCGCCCCGGGCCTCACCCAACCCCGCGATCAGCGCGGAGCCGTGGCCGCCGTTCGGCTTGTGCAGCACACGGAGCCGCGGCTCCTGCGCGGCCATCTCGTCCAGGAGCGCGCCGGTGCGGTCCTTGGAGCCGTCGTTGACGACGAGCAGCTCGGCACCCGGGACCAGGGGCAGCACGTGCTGCTGCACGTCCTGCACGGCCTCGCGGATCGCCTCCTCCTCGTTGTAGGCGGGCATGATCACGGTCAGGGGGGTGCTCACCGGGATTCCTCCTTCACGGCGTGGACCTCCAGATAGCTTCCGGGCGCGCTCATCGAAACCAGGACGAGCCCGGGCGCGAGCGCGGCGCGCACGTCGGGGTCGGGGAAGCCGTCCATGGGGCCGAGCAGCCAGACCTCGTCCCCCTTCTCGAGCGGAAGCCGCTCTGGAAGCTCTCGCGTGGCCGGTCCGAACCACAGGACATGCACGCGGGTGCGACCGAGCGCGTAGACCAGCGGATCGGCGAGCGAACCGGAGGGATCGCCCTCGACCAGTCGGGCCCCCCGGGTCAGCAGGTGGTAGACGGCCGCGTGGCCGTTCCATTCGTGGAAGAGCAGCAGCGCCCGCTCGGGACCGCTCCCGGCGGCCACCCCATCCAGGCGCGCATTCAGCTGGGTGGCCAGCTCGTTGGCGGTGCCGAAGCGCGGCCCCCGCAGCGAGCGCCCGAAGAGGCCCCCGCGCAGGTAGGCCTGATAGACCAGCGCGCCCGTGTACATGGCGCTGTCGTGCGTGTTGAAGCTGGGTGCCTTCAGACGGGCGGAGAACGGACGGCCTTCGAAGTGGCCCAGCCCGAGACCCAGGTGCAGGAAGGCCAGCACGAGCAGGCCGGCCCAGACCGGGCGGCGCCAGCGCAGGGGCGCGAGGGCAGCCAGGCCGGTGATGCCGAGCGCGGCCAGCAGCGCGAGCGGGAAGGCCGCCTGCAGGAAGTAGCGCGTGGTGGTGGTGGTGGGGAAGTAGAACAGGAAGAGCGGCAGCACGCCCACGAGCAGGATAACCGCCAGCGCGGTCTGGCGCCCGAGCGCCTCCCGCACCCCCACCACTGCGAATGCCAGCACCAGCGGAGAGACGGCCCACACCAGGTGCTCGAAGAAGAGCGTGGGGTTGTCCTCCCCGAAGTGCGACGCCACCTGGGACAGCAGACCGGCGAGGGCCGGGTCCAGCGCGAAGAGGGTGGCGTACACCAGCGCGCCCATCAGGGCGGCGGCGCCCAGCGCCAGGACCCCGTGCTGCCACGGGGACGCGCCGCGGAGCACCAGCACGGCCACCAGCGGTGCCATCAGCACGGCGTCGGCGCGGACCAGCACGCCGGCGGAGTAGAGCGCGAGCGCGAGGATGAGCCCGCCGCGGCGGGGTGCGTTGGACAGCAGGCTCAGCGCGGCCACGACGAACGCCGTGGAGACCGTGGCCGCGTTGCCGTACTGGGCGGACACCCACAGCGCCGGCATGCAGAACAGCACGGCGGCGGCGAGCACGCGCGTGCGCGCCGGGAGCTCGCGGCGGAAGGCGCGCAGCGCGGCGGCGGGGATCACGGCGCCCGCGAGCGCCGAGACCGCGACCATCACGGTGGGGATGGCCTCGGGGCCGCCCGCCAGCGTGGCCAGCGCCTGCATGAGACGGTAGTAGCCGAGCTGTGGTCCGTAGCGGTAGAGCGGACCCCCGTCGCCGTTCATGAGGGCGGCCACGCCGGCCGCGATCGAGATCTCGTCCCCCTCGTAGAAGTACGAGAACCCGCCGGCCAGCAGACGGGCGAGCGCCAGCGCCGCGAAGACGATCCCCGTACCGGTGGGGGTCGTCAGGCGCGCGAAGACGTCGGACGGGGGTGTGGAGGCCGGCTCGGGCATCGAGGCTCGACTCGGGGGGCTCGGGCTGCGGGTCGACGGGGCCCACGTGCAAGAGCGAGGCCCCCTGCCGCCGGGGGACAGCGGACCCCTGAACGTGGCGTCAGTCTAGGCCGGGGGCGGGCTCGGGCGCCATCGGGGGCGCGGGGCGTCGGCCACAGGTGTCGCTCGGGTCCCTCATCCGGCGGGCGCCGCGCAGATGCGCTCGCACGGACGCGGGGTCGGCGTCCGGAAGCAGCCCGCCGGCCACCCAGGCCCACCCAGGGTTGACCCACGCCCCGCATCCGGTAGGTTTTCCTGCTTCACAGCACCACGCGCCGCTAGCTCAACTGGCTAGAGCAACTGACTCTTAATCAGTAGGTTCGGGGTTCGAGTCCCTGGCGGCGCACTGGGAGGGCGGGGCCACGCCGGTCGGCGGGGCCCCGCTCTGTTATTCGGCTCGCAACGCCTCCGTCGGGTCGATGCGTGCGGCCCGCCGCGCCGGCACCCATGCGGCGAGCAGGGTGACCGCGGCCAACGTCAGGGCCACGCCCGCGTAGACCACCGGATCGCGGGGATCGACGCCTGCGACCACGCCCACCAGGACGCGGGACGCGGCCACCGCGGCCAGCAGTCCCAGGACGGTGCCCCACACGGTGAGGCGCGCGCCCTGCCCCAGCACCAGACGCAGGACGCCGCTCCGGTCCGCGCCGAGCGCCATGCGCACCCCCATCTCGTGCGTCCGCTGCGTGACCTGATTGGCGACGACGCCGTAGATGCCCAGCACCGCGAGCAGCAGCGCCGCCGCGGCGAACACCGAAAGCAGCGTGAGGCTGAGGCGCTCCCGACCGAGCGACTGCTCGATGAGTCCCTGCAGCGTACCCGCGTCCGTGAGCGGCACCGTGGGATCGATCCCGTCCAGGATACGGCGCAGGTCGGGCACGAGTCGCGTGGGATCTCCGGCGCCGGCCACCACGTAGCGGAGCGACGCCGTGGCGTTGAGCGACAGCGGCAGGTAGACCTGGTAGCGGTCGTCCGCCTGTACGCTGTAGTGCCGGGCCTGGTCCACCACACCGACGATCGTCAGGGTGTCGTCCCCGATGAGCAGCGGGCTGCCCAGGGCGCTGCCGTTCGCAAAGAAGCGCCGGGCCAGCAGATCGTCGATCAGGGCCACGGGTGCGCCCTCCAGCTCGTCGGCCTCGTCGATCCTCCGCCCTTCGAGCAGGCGCATGCCCGCCGCGTCCATGAAGCCCGGCGTGACCACCATGTAGTCGATCAGCGGGTGATCCTCCTCGTCGACCCCCGTGTTTCCGGGCGCACCCGGGAACCGCATCCCGGTCTGGCCGGCCAGCGCCGTGAGCGGCAGGGCGTCGGTGGCGCCGACCCGCTCGACCCCCGGGAGCGCGGACACCGCGGCGCGGAAGCGGGTGTCGAACGCGACGACGTCTCCGTCTTCCGGATACCGGTTGGGGTCCAGCGTCACCGTGACGGTGAGGGCGTCCCGCCCGTCGAAGCCCGGATCCGCCGTCAGGAGCCGGACGAACGCGCGCGTGATCAGCCCGGAGCTGACGAGCAGCACCAGGCTGAGCGCCACCTGGATCACCACGAGTGCGGAGCGCGTCCGCGCGCCGGTGCGGCCGGCACCGCTGCGGGTGCCGCCTTCCCGCAGGCGCTGCGCAGCCGCGTCGCGCAGTGCGCGGAGCGCCGGGAGCAGTCCCGCGCCCAGGCTCATGACGAGCGTGACCAGGGCGGCCGTGGTCAGCACGGACGCGTCCACCGCGATCTCCATCCGCCGAGGCAATCCCGCCGGTGCGATGCTCCGGATGAGATCCGCACCGGCGAACGCGATCGCCACGCCCACGGCACCTCCAGCCAGACCCAGCAGCAGGCTCTCGGAGAGCAGGCTCTGGAGCACGCGGGCACGCCCCGCGCCCAGGGCCGAGAGGAGCGCCAGCTCCCGGTCGCGTCGGATGGCGCGCCCGAGGAGGAGCGCGGTGAGGTTGGCGCCCAGGATGAGCAACAGGAGCGTCGCGGCGCCCAGCAGGGACACGAGCGCCGGCCGCACGCCGCCCACCAGGTCCTCCTGCAAGCCGACGCCCCACATCTCCAGTCCGCGGTTGCGGAAGATCGCGTCCAGCTCCCGCCCCACGGCATCGATGGCGGACTCCACCTGGGCCGGCGAAGCGCCGTCACGCACCCGCGCCAGCCCGGCGAAGCTCCCCGCATGCGGGTCGAGCGAGGCCAGGTCGGCGCGCAGCGGGATCCACAGGTCGCCCTCGGGAGAGGGGCTGCCCAGGCTCGAATGCACCACGAAGTGCAGGCCCTTTGGAGCGACACCCACCACCGTGGTGGGCTCTCCGTTGAGGTAGATGTCCGTCCCCAGCACGGCGGGGTCGGCACCGAAGGCGGTGGTCCACAGCGCGTGCCCCAGCACGGCAACGGCGGGTGCCCCCGGTGTGTCCTCACCGGGCTGGAAGCCGCGCCCCAGCGCCGGCGCGACGCCAAGGAGGTCGAAGACGTCCGCCGACGCCACGGTCGCGCGCACGCGCTGCGGCGCGGCGCCGTCCCTTCCCGTCAGGTTGAGCTCGTCGCTGCGGAAGGCCGCGACACCTTCGAACGCGTCCGTCTGTTCGCGCAGCATCGCGATGTCGGGTCCACCCAACCACCCGCGATCGAGATCGAACCAGTAGTCGCGCCAGATCCACAGCAGGTCGTCCGGCTCCTCGTACGGCGGTGGCTCCAGCAGCACCGATTCCACCACGCCGTAGATCGCTGCGAACGCGCCGATCCCGACGCCGATGGTCAGCACCGAGACCGCGGTGAACACCGGTGCCCGCCGCAGGCGCCGCGCCGCGCGGGTCAGCTCCATCCTCCATCCTCCCATGATCCCCCCTCCCGTTCCCCGGACGTTGCCCCGCATTCCCGTCAGCGGCACGGCGACGACGAAGCGCACGACGTTCCTGGCGTACCAGAGCGTCGCCCGCAGCCGTCCCTGCCGGCGCTCCCGCACCGCGTACAGCTCGGCCATGTCCCCGGTGATGGCGTCGCGGTCCTCCTCCGGCACGACGCGCCGGAGCAGGCCTTCCATCCATCCCGGAGGGCCGCGTCCCGTCACACGCCCTCCTCCAGCAGCGCGTCCAGACCGTCCCAGAGCCGGACCAGTTGCCGCCGGCTCTCGCGCAGCAGCTCCACGCCCGCCGGCTCCACCCGGAAGTAGCGGCGCGGCCGCCCGGCAGGCTCCTGCTTCGGCGGACGCATCGCCGAGGTGGTGACGCCGTTCTCCTCCAGGCGACGGAGCGCGATGTAGACCGCGGCGGGCGCCACCTCGCGGCCGGTGCGCTCCTCCAGCTCGAGCACGATCGAGGCGCTGTACGCGTCGTCCCCCAGGCGGAGGACCGCGAGGAGCACCTGCTGCTCGAATTCGCCCAACGTCTCCTTGCCCACTGCGTCCCCTTCGCGTTCAGCCGTACCCTCTGGCTCGGCACTAGCATTGTTAATCCATGCTGCCTGGAAGGTGATCGGGATTAGCATTGTTAGTCAAGAGTGGCGCGCGAGGGGCCCGCCGGATCGGGGACGCAGGGCACCCGGAGGGCTCGACGCCGGTAGAGTCCCCGCGGAGGGCTCCGGACGACGCCCGCCGCCGTCGGCGCAGCGCGGGGACACACCACACGGGAGGGGCGGGGGATGCGGAGAGGTCATCGGGGCATGGAGCGCGCACGAGCGTCGACGACCTCGGCGCTGGTCGTCGCGGCCGTGCTGGCCGCGTCGCCCCTGGAGGCGCAGACCCGCCGCATGGCGCTCACCTTCGACGACCTGCCGGCCCAGGCCGCGCGCCAGGAGACCGCCGTCTTCGACTCCATCACGGACGGGATCCTCGCCCATCTGTCCGCCCGGAACGCGCCGGCCGTCGGGTTCGTGAACGAGGGCAAGCTCGACCGCAACGGTGGGCCCGACCCCGCGCGCGTGGCCGTGCTGCGCCGCTGGTTGCAGGCCGGCCACGAGCTGGGCAACCACACCCGCACCCACCCGGACCTGCACACCACCCCGGTGGAGGTCTGGCTGGCGGACCTCGAGGCCGGGGAGCCGGTGACGCGCGCCCTGGCCGCCGAGGCGGGAATGCCGTTCCGGTACTTCCGTCATCCCATGCTGCACACGGGGCGGACGCCCGAGATCAAGGCGCGGGTGGCCGAGCGTCTCGACGCGCTCGGCTACGAGGTGGCGCCGGTCACCATCGACAACCAGGAGTGGATCTTCGCGCGCGCCTGGGACAACGCCATGGAAGACCGTGAGCCCGCGCTGGCCGGTCGCATCGCGGACGCCTACGTGTCCTACATGGACAGCATCGTGGGCTACTACGAGCAGCAGTCGCGGGCCATCGTGGGCTACGAGCTTCCCCAGGTGCTGCTGCTGCACGCGAACCGCCTCAACGCGCACGTGCTCGACCGGTTGCTGACCGCGCTCGTCGCGCGCGGGTACACCTTCGTGGAGCTGGAGGAGGCGCTCGCCGATCCCGCGTATGCACGCGGGGACGGGTACCTGGGGCCGGCCGGCATCACCTGGCTGCACCGCTGGGCATTGGCCGACGGCCAACGCGGCGCGTTCTTCGCGGGGGAGCCCGAGGTCCCGGCGTTCGTGCAGGAGGCGTTCGAGCGGTGAACGGGCAGCCGCGCCGCGCGGTCCCGCCCGCGCCGCCCCCGCTCAGCGCGCCAGATCCAGCAGCCGGCTGTACTTGATCACGAGCTGGCGCTGCTTGGGGCCGGCCACGATGCCGGTGCGCTCCAACGAACCGCGATGGTTGGTGTCGTTCCAGACGATGAACAGCCCCGTGCCGGCCGCGTCCAACCACCCCAGACGGATGTTGGAGCCGAGGTCGCGGGTGTCGTCGTTGTACTGCACGTTGGCCTGCAGGTAGAGCCGCGGCGTGAAGGCGTACGCGGCGTTCACGCGTACCACGGACGTCGTGAAGCTGCCCTGGTCCAGACGCACGTCGAAGTAGTTCACGCGCACGCTCGTGGTGAGCTTGTCGCTGTAGCGGTAGTCCAGCGTGGCGTTGGGCCCGAAGCGCGTGCCGTTGTAGAACCCGCCGAGCGACCAACCCCCGGAGAGCGAGAGCGGCGCGCCGCGGTTGGTGTTGGCCCGGAACTCCCAGTCCACGTTGTCGTAGCTGCCGGGCGGGATCACGATGCCGTCGCGGATCTCGAACGGTTCCTCCAGTCCCTCCCCCGTGAGGTTCAGGCCGGGAAGCTGGAAGAAGGCGCCGTTCTCGAAGGCGAAGTGGTTGTCGATGTGCACCAGGTAGGTCTCGAGGAAGCCGTCCAGGGACCAGAAGGCGTTCGCGGAGACATGGGGCCGGAACTCCCGGAACCACGGCACGCTGGCCACCCGGATGTGACGGAGCGCACGGGCGTTGGCGTGACGGTAGTCGCGTCGGTTGACGAAGCCCACCTCGGGATTGAAGGCGTCGCCGATCTGCCGGTAGCCGAGTGAGAGCTGCCAATCCCGCGTGATGTACTCGGCGCTGCCTTCGAAGCCGTATTCACCACCGTGGAAGCCCGAGCCGGGGGCGGCCTCCCCTGCGGGCACCGGGGTGGTGGTCAGGCTGGCCCACCCGTCGAACGTCAACGCGTCCCCCACGCCCAGGCGGCCGTCCACGCCCCACGTCAGGTTGTAGTCGTCCGTGTCGGTCGTGTTCAGGCGCGACACCGCGATCGCGCCCAGTTGTGTGCGGTTGCCGAACTCCCGGAAGCCGCGCAGCACGCCGAAGTTGTTGGCGGGTGCGATGGGCTCGCGCAGCGCGGTGACCTCGTCGAACCCGAAGACCTCGTCCGTCTGGATGTTCAGGACGCCGAGCTGGAAGCGGCCGGCCTTCCCGGTCAGCCGGGCACCCGCCAGGATGGGCACCTCCTGGCCGCCGGACAGACCGATGCGCCGGCTGAAGAACAGCTCTGCCGACTGACTGGCGCCCACCGCGAAGGTGCCCGCGTTCTCGAGGAAGAACGCGCGCTTCTCCGGGAAGAAGAGGCTGAAGCGCGTGAGGTTGACCTGCTGATCGTCCACCTCCACCTGCGCGAAGTCCGTGTTGGCGGTGAGGTCGAGCGTCAGGCTCTGGGTGATCCCGATCTTGGCGTCCCCGCCCACCTGGGTTCCGTAGTCCACGGCAGGTGCGCTGACCTGGTAGT
This sequence comes from Gemmatimonadota bacterium, assembly GCA_041390125.1. Classification (NCBI taxonomy): domain Bacteria; kingdom Pseudomonadati; phylum Gemmatimonadota; species Gemmatimonadota bacterium. The sequence continues at coordinate 49,359 of JAWKQN010000021.1, forward strand.
CCTTGAAGCCTTCGGCGAGGAGGTAGGGCATCAGCGACACGGTGCGCCGCGCGGGCGCCTCCAGGCCCAGCGTGCCGGCGAGCGACACCCGGTAGACGTCGAACTGCCGCGGGATCGGCGCCCACACCGACTGCTCGCTGTTGCGGCGGATCTTGCGCTCGAAGTTCAGCCCCCACTCCTGGGCACCGCTGCCGCCGTAGCGGACGGTGGAGAAGGGGATGCGCATCTCGGCATACCAACCCTGGGCGTCGCGGCTCGTGGCCACCTCCCACGACCCGTCCCAGTTCAGGTTGAAGCCTCCGGCGGAGCCCGCCTGCTGGCGTCCGCTGCCCGGCCCACCCGCCACGCCTTCACCCGCCACCTGCCCGTCGTATTCGATGCCCGCGGGCGTGGTGCCGAACACGAAGGCGTTCTGGCGATCGCGGTAGGTGTCGAGCACCACCACGAACGCGTCCGAGTCGTTGAGGGAGGCGTCGCGCAGGGTCTGCCCCACCACGATGCCCCCGGGCGTGTCGTCGAAGAGCCAGGCCCCGACGTACAGCGCCTGCGCGTCGTAGCCGATGCGGACCTCCGTCCGCTGCGAGACCGGCCGGCCTTCCACGGGCTCGCGCTGGAGGAAGCCGGACAGCGCGGGCAGGCCGGACCAGGCCTCGTCCGAGAGACGACCATCGATCACCGGAGCCACGGCCAGCGGAGCCGCCTGCGCCGTCCGCGGCTGTTGCGCACGGAGGACGCCAGGAACGAACAGCACGAAGAGCAGGGCCAGTCGGAGCGTCCTCATCCATCCTCGGGCGAAGCGGCCGCGGCCGGGCCCCGGCACCCCCGGGAGCCCGACACGTGGACCGGCGGCGGCCAATCTCCCGGGGCCGGGCGTGGGGCGCAATGCAGCCCACGCTCCGCGGGTCCACCCGCCTGGATGCACGAAGGCCGGTGCGGGAGGGATCGGCTTCCCCCCGCACCGGCCGGTGCGCGGCTACCCCAACGCCGCGGCTACTGCAGCTTCATGAGCAGCAGCTGTCCGTCCTCCACGCACTCCGGGCACGCCGGCACGGCCTGGCCGTGTGCCTGCACGTCGAAGATCCAGGCGCCGGCGCCGAACCACGGGGACGCGTCCACGAGCCCACTGGTCTCCCAGCAGTCGCTGGCGCCCGGCGAGCAGTCGCCGCCGCTGACCTGCGCGATCTTCGTCCCGATCGGGTCCACCAGCTCGCCCTGCGTGTTCCACGTCGAGCTGCCAGATGGCCGGCGGACGCGCGCCGCGGTCGCCTCCCACGGGCCGTTGGCCGGGTCCTCCTGCAGCATGACCTCACCTGCCGTCGGATTCATGTCGCCGTTGTCCGGCGAGGCCCAGCCGGTGGCGGGCCGTCCGAGCGGCCGATCAGCGTCAGCGTGGCGCCGCCACCGACCGGATCCTTCCAGTTCGTGGAAGTCGATCCGGTAGATCGATCCCCACGGATCGATGGGCGTGCCGTCGTCGGGATCCGTGATGCTCTGACGGCCGGTGTCGAAGAAGTACGCGCACGCCCTTCTGGCCGGGGCGCTTGTCGTAGAAGCCATCCTCGAGCCGGATGAACGGGAAGGCCAGGACGGAGGGCAGTCGTTGAACGCCTCCATCGCCTGGTAGTCCAGGTGGATGCGCTCCGGGACCTTCACCCAGTGACCGGTGATGCCCTGGCCGACGGTCAGGTCGTTGGGCAACAGGCGGGTCCTCGGCCGCGAACACGTACAGGTCACCCAGGCCGCGCAGCACGCGATAGTGGTTGCTCGACGTACATGTAGAGCTCGGACTCGGCGCCGGCGCGGCCCACGCCGCTGCCCCCGTTGTCGTCGAAGTTCAGCACCACGGTGTGCCCCGGAAGCCTGCGCACGGAGATCTGGTTCTCGTGCGCGTACAGGCCCAGCCAGGGCAGCTCGGTGACGTTCCCCTTCCGATCGATGGCGAGCTGCAGGCCGTCGTCCTGCTCCTCACCGGTGAAGAAGTAGCCGCCGCCGAAGCCGTCCCGGTTGTCCACCCACTCCGCCGAGCAGAGGCGGCTGTAGCCTTCGCTTCCGTCCAACGTGTACTCGTGATCGGTGATGTCGGCGTTCTTGACGTCGACGGTGAAGCGCGAGACGCGTGCGGCGCCCGAGATCTCGTGGTTCAGGTAGAGGTTGAAGCGGTCCCTGCCCCAGACGCCGATGCCGTCGGGGATGCCGACGAGCTGCTGGCCGCCGGGCAGGATGTCGCCCGCCGTGGCGAGCGGCTTCAGCGTGCCCGGCACCAGGAGCTCGGCCTGGGCCGGCTCGGTGGTGACGAAGCCCGGGAGACGGACGCCGGCCGTCCATGAGGCGGGGACGACCTCGGCGAGACGGCGGGGCGGGTGTGTCGCATGCGCCGACGGCCAGCAAGGCCGAGGCGGCGAGCACGGGAAGGACGGTGTTGCGCTGCAAGGTGCACCTCCAAAAACAGCGGGGATCGGACTTCCGATGACCGCGCCAAGAATGCCCCTGCGACTGTCGCGAACCGTGCGACGATGTGATGGGTTCATGTATGGAGTCGGCAACGAGTGTGTAACCGGGCTCCGGCTACGCAACGAGGCGCCGGCCCGGCGGACCGGACCGGCGCCTCGAAGGACGCGTGCAGGCGGAGCGTGCCGTCAGCCTTCGGCCACCCAGTGCAGCGCGAACCAGGCGCCCTGCGGATCGGTGCAGGCCGCCACCTTGCCGCCCGGCACCTCCATCGGGCCGTGCATGAGCTGACCGCCGTTCTGCTTGACGCGGTCCACGGCCGCCTCGACGTCGTCCACGCGGATGTAGTGCATCCAGGCGCTGACGGGCACCTCCGGCGGCTTGTTCATCATCCCTCCCATCGGATGCTCCTGTCCGGTGTGGAAGGTCTGGTAGATGCCCATGGGGCCCATGTCCATGGCCTCGCCCTTGGTCCAGCCGAACAGGTCGGAGTAGAAGCTCCACGCCTTGTCCAGGTCGCCGGCCATCAGCTCGTTCCAGGAGATGTCCCCGACGCGCGGCATGCCGTCATACGCGGTTCCCTCGCCCTGGGGTGCGAACGCGGCGAACACCGCGCCGAACGGATCCGCGAGCGTGGCGAAGCGGCCCACCTCCGGGAGATCCATCGGCGGATGCAGCAGCGTGCCGCCCAATTGCTGCGCGCGGGCCACCGTCGCGTCCACGTCGGGCGTATGGATGTAGGCCAGCCAGTGCGGGGGCGCGCCCGCTTGCGCGGCCGCCTCCGGCAGCTGCATCACGCCGCCGATGGGCCCGTTCTGCGTGGTCCACATGTCGTACGGCATGTCCGGGATGCCGCCCTTCCACTTTTCGGTGCCCCAGCCTGCGACCTTCGTGTAGAAGGCCTTGGCTCCCGCCGGATCCGTGGTCATCAGGTCGTACCACAGATAGCTGCCGCGCGGCGTGTCACTCATCGATCCCCTCCCCGTCCTCCTGTGTGGTGGTGCGCCGGACCCTCCGACCCGGCGCGGGTGCCTCTCAGCTCTGTCCCGGCGCCTTGATCGCGCCCGCGTGTCCCGCCGTGCGCCGGGCCATGCCCAACTGGCCGGCGTGATAGCCCTGATGGAACGCCAGCAGCGCGAGCAGCTCGCCGCGCGTGGTCTCCCCTCCGAACGGATGCGGAACGGGCTGCGCCAGGTCCTCCGCGCTCAGCCGCTCCAGCCCGGCCAGGCAACGATCCTGCGAGGCCAGGAACCGCGTGCGCATGGTGTCCCAGTCGATGGCCGTCTCGGCGTCCGTGATGGGTTCGAAGCCCGCATTCGCCAACTGCTCCGAGTCCCATACGGGGGCCTCTCCGACGAGTTGCATGACCGCGTTGTGGACGTTGGTGAGGTGCCCGAGGATCCAGTTGGCGCAGTTGCCGCCGGCGGACTCCAGCGAGTCCTCCTGGGACATCCCTTCGATGTTGGCGCCGATGGTGCGATACACGAATGCGAACTGGCTCTTCAGCAGGTCCTGGGCGCGGGGCGCTGCGGTCTCGGTGCTCATGCGGTCTCCGGATGGTCTGGGTCGGGGCGGGTGAGGTCGGCGATCGCCGCCATCACCTTCTGGAAGCCTTCGAGATCCCGGGCGTCGATGCGTTGCTGCACGCCGTCCTCCAGCCGCTCCAGCATGTCCCGCAGCTCGGTGGCCACCTGCCCGCCTTCGTCCGTGACCCGCACCAGCGTGGAGCGCCGATCATCCGGGTTGGGCTCGCGCGCGAGCAGGCCCTTCTCCTCGAGACGGTCCAGCATCCCCGTCAACGTGGACGGCTTGTGGCCGAAGACCCTGGTGAGCTGCGAGACGGGGCAGGGCCCGTACAGCGTCGTGTAGGAGAGCAGGTGCCCCTCGCTCGGCTCGACGCCGCGCGCGCGGGAATCCGCCTCCATGAACTCGCCGATCTGCCGGGTGGCCTTGTGCAGCGGGGACACGAACTGGAGTGGCTTGGGTGTGGGCACGAGGTCGAATCGCTCCGGGGCGGTTCCGGTCCGTCGGATACACAAACGTTACGAAACCGTACTGCACGTATTCGAATAATACGGTTTCGCACTAAATGCCGCAACAGGGTCGCGGTGGACCCGCACGGTGGGGCGATTGCCGACCCGGCGACAGGGGCGGCCGACCGGTCAGCCCCGACCGCACCAGGCCCTCCCGGTCATTGGGCCCCGGGTCAGGCCGGCCGGCCCGCCACGCGGTAGAGGAGGGCCCCGGCCGCGACGATGGCCACCCCCAGCCCCGCCTCCTGGGGCCGCTCGACCAGCAGGAAGCCCAGCGTCCAGACCGTGAGCGCCAGGTAGACCAGCGGCGTGAGCGGATAGCCCCAGGTGCGGTAGGGGCGGGGGAGGTCGGGCTCACGCCGGCGCAGCACGAACACCCCGAGCACGGTGACGAACGAGTTGAGGCCCAGCGTGAAGCCCGCGAAGACCAGGATGGATTCGAACGACCCCGTGACGATGAACAACAGGCTCACCACGCCCTGCGTGACGATCGCGGCCCACGGGACCCCGTCCCGGTTGGTGCGCGCGAGGAAGCGGAAGAGGCGGTAGTCCTCGCCGATGACCTGCAGCACGCGCGGGCCTGCGAGGATCATGGCGCTCACGGTGGAGATGAGCAGCAGCGCCAGCACCAGACCCATGGCCTCCCCGCCGCGCGGCCCGAAGACGTGGGCCGCGGCCACGTAGCCCACCTCCAGCTTGCCCACGAGCTCGCTCTGGGGCGCCGCGAACAGGAAGGCGTGGTTGAGCGCCACGTAGAGCACGAGCACGGTGCCCGTGCCGAGCCCCAGGATCCAGGGCAGCGTGCGCTGCGGACGCTCCAGCTCGGACGTGAGATAGGTGGCCGCGTTCCAGCCCGTGTAGGCGTACGACACGTAGATGAGCGAGACCGCGAAGGCCGCGCTGCCGATCTCCGCGAACGCCTGCGCGTCCGGGACCAGGTCGAGCGTCTGCGGTGCCGGTGTGAGCGTCCAGGTGGCCACGCAGAACGCGGCGATCAGCCCCACCTTGAGTGTGGTGAACGTGCGCTGGATGAGGCTCGAGTTGCGATGCGTGGTGGCGTGCGCGGCCGTGAAGACCAGCACCAGCCCGCTGGCCAGCAGCGTGGCGTTCAGCCCGGGGAAGACGGAGGCCAGGTACGTCCCGAACGTGATGGCCGCGAGCGCGGTGGGTGCCGCGAAGCCGATGCTGGCGGACACCCAGCCCGAGATGAAGCCCGCGGCCGGGTGGTAGATGCGCCCGAGGAAGGTGTACTCGCCGCCGGAGCGGGGGAGCGCGGCGCCCAGCTCCGCGTAGGTGAGCGCTCCGCAGAAGGCGGCGATCCCGCCCACCACCCAGAGCAGCAGCAGCGCGAACGGCGAGCGGATGTCCACGAGCTGGAAGCCCAGGCTGGTGAACACCCCCGTGCCGATCATGTTGGCCACCACCACCGCGAGCGCCGTGTAGGGCCCGAAGCGGGAGGCGTGGGTGCCCGGGCGCGGCGTCCGGCGCGGGCTCGAGGTGGTGGGTGGTCATCGGGGGCCAGTGCGGTGCGTGGGGCGCCCAGCGGCGGACGGAGCCGCTCCAGGAGTCGGCACGCTATCCCGCCAGCGCCCTGTGGCCAGCCTGCCCGAGGTCAGGCCATCCCCGCGCCCCCGCGGTGCCGCGCCTTGCTGCGGCACCCCTCCCGGTGGAACGTACCCGGATGCGCCGCCCACCTGTCCTCCGCCCGCTGGAGCCGCGGACGGCTCCGCCTTCGAGAGCGCCTTCGCGCTGATCGGCTGGTCCAAGCCGCGCGCGCTGTTCGATCGCTACCTGGCCGAGCAGGCCGTGGGGCTGCGCTGGACCTGTGTGGCCGAGGTGAACGACGCACCCACGGGCTACCTCACCGTGGCGTGGCGCTCCGCGGATCCCGAGCTGGCCGCGCGTGCCATCCCCGAGATCGTGGACCTGAACGTGCTGCCGCAGCATCGCCGGAAGGGCCTGGGCTCGTCCCTGCTGGACGCCGCGGAAGCGGAGGTGGCCGAGCGCGGCGCATGGATCGGCCTGCGGGTGGGGCTGCACCGCGGCTATGGTGCGGCGCAGCGCCTCTACGTGCGCCGGGGCTACGTGCCCGACGGCCAGGGCGCGCTGTACGACGGCCTGCCCGTCCCCGAAGGCGGGACCACCGTCCTGGACGACGACGCCGCGCTGCGCATGGTCAAGCACCTCGCGCCGGGCACCGCGTCCGGCTACGTGCGGGCCCTGCGCGCGGCCTGGGGCAGCCGCTTGTTGCTCCTGCCGGCGGTGGCGGTGGTGCTGCACGACCCCGAGGGTCGTCTCCTGCTGGTCCAGGACCGCGCGTCGGGTACGTGGAGCCTTCCGGCCGGCGGCATCGAGCCCGGGGAGGACGCGGAGTCCGCAGCGCGCCGGGAGCTCCGGGAGGAGACGCAGCTCGAGGCGGAGCATCTCGAGCTGGTGGGCGCGCTGGGCGGCCCAGGCTTCCGACACACGTACCCGAACGGGGACCGGGTCGAGTACGCGTTGTTCGTGTACCGCGCCCGGGTGTCGAGCGTCGTGGCGCATCCCGACGAGGTGGAGATCGAGCGATGCGCCTGGTTCGGGCGGGAGCAGTCCCCGCCGCTCCGCTTTCCGTACCCGGAGGAGCTGCTCTGGGCGTAGCGCCGGAACGTGCCAGGGAGAGCAGACCGCCGATGGTGGCGCTGCGCTTCCCGTTCCCCGAGACGATGCTCTGGCCGTAGCCGGTCCCCGCCGCATGTCCCCCGCGGCGGCCTCCTCTCGTTTGGCTGCACGACGAGCCGATCCGAGCGAGGGGGGACCATGCGCCACGTCCGTCGAGCCCACACCCGTATCCCGGTCCGCGCGCGCTGCGCGCAGGTCCTGCGGAGCCTGCCCGGGGCCGTCCTGCTGGCCCTGTCCGCGCAGGCGGTGGAGGCCCAGGCCGCGCTGAGCGGCTTCGCCGGCAGCACCTTGATGGGCACCTACACGTCCGAGTTCGACCGGCTCGCGTACGCCCGCGCGCTGACGCGGAGCCCGAGCGTCGAGTACGCCGAGGGCGGCCTCACCAGCCGGATCTTCCAGCGGCCCGAGGCCCGCAGCAACCTGGAGATCCTGCGCAGCTACGAGCGCGAGCTGGTGGCCGGCGGCTTCACCGTCCACCTGGCCACGGCGCTCAACACGCCGATGAGCTGGCAGCTCAAGCTGCTCTACGACCCGCCGCACACGTCCACGGGCGAGCGCCGCTACGCGAAGCCGAACGGGAGCGGTGCGGTGGGTGCCCTCGATGTCGCCTTCGTGACCGGCAGCGCCGACCACTACCTGCTCGCGAGCCGCAACGCGGACGGCGCCGAGCGCTGGGTGGCCGTGCTGCTGTCCCGCTCCCGCCCCTACTACATGGTCGAAGAAGTGACCGTGGACGCCATGGAGACGGGCACGGTCGTGCTGGACCTGGAGGCCATGCGCTCCGGGATCGAGCGGGCGGGCAAGATCGCCGTCTACGACATCCACTTCGCCACCGGGAGCGCCGAGATCGAGCCCCGGTCCGCCGCCGCCCTGGAGGTGATCGCCACCTTCCTGCGCGAGACCACGGACGGTTTCTACATCGTCGGCCACACGGACGACACCGGCTCGCTGTCCACCAACCTGACGCTGTCCGAGGCGCGCGCGGCCGCCGTGAAGACCGCGCTGGTGCGCGACCACGGCGTGGACGCCGCCCGCCTGGAGACCCGCGGCGTGGGCCCGCTGTCCCCGGTCTCCACGAACCGCGACGAGTCCGGCCGCGCGCTCAACCGGCGCGTGGAGGTGGTCCAGCGCCTGCGGTGAGCCGAGCGTCGTGCAGGGCGCGGCGCGGCGGAAACACGAACGACGCGCGTGCGGAGGGGCCTCGTCCCGGAGAAGCGCCGTCCTGGAAGGGCCGGAAGGGTGCTGAACGCCTGGCATATCGCCTGCCCCCTTCCTCCCGGTTCCGAACGATTCCTCCGACCGGGATGCATCGCCGTGAAGACGACCACGCCGACCGAGAAGAAGATCGACGAGCTCTACGAGCTGATCGACGATATGGAGACCGCCCTGCTCACCACGCGCCGCCCCGACGGCATGCTGGTGACGCGGCCCATGGCCACCCAGGAGCGGGGGCCGCTGGCCGACCTCTGGTTCGTGACCAGCATCGAGACCCACAAGATCGACGAGCTGGAGCAGGACCCGAACGTGAGCCTGGGCTACTACGACGACGGGACCAAGGAGTGGGTCTCCGTGAGCGGCATCGCCACCATCAGCCAGGACCGCGCGAAGATCCGCGAGCTGCACCAGCCCGACTGGAAGGCCTGGTTCGCGGACGAGGGCGGCAACCGCGACGGCGGCCCGGACGACCCCCGCCTGGCCCTGATCCTGGTCGAGGCCGAGTCCGTCCACTACATGAAGGCCAAGCACTCCCGCCCGGTGGCCCTGTTCGAGATCGCCAAGGGCATCGTGACCGGCACCCAGCCCGATCTGGGCCGCGAGGAGCGCCTGAGCGGACGGGAGCTGGGCTGACGTCCGAGGGGCCCCGGGCCCTGCTCCGGGGCCCTCCTCCACCCGCTTTACCCCGCCTCCCGAAACGGCTACCCTACAGGTCTGTCACGCACCCGGCCGGACCCCTCGGGGCCCGGCCAGGCGCATGGGAGCGCAGGAGTGGGAACCGCCGGCGTGCTCGTCACGTCCGGAGGAAAGTCCGAGCTCCGCAGGGCAGGGTGCCGGGTAACGCCCGGGCGTCGAGAGACGACGGAAAGTGCCACAGAGAGCAGACCGCCGATGGCCCGGCAACGGGCACAGGTAAGGGTGAAAGGGTGCGGTAAGAGCGCACCGGGCCGCTGGTAACAGCGGTCGCATGGCAAACCCCACCCGGAGCAAGGCCAAATAGGGGACGAGGAGCGGCCCGCTCCGCCATCAGTCCCGGGTAGGCCGCGCCGAGGTCGGCAGCGATGCTGGCCCCAGACAAATGGTTTCCACGCGAAGCGCGATCGCCGCGAGGTGAGCGCGTCAGCGGACAGAACTCGGCTTATTCCTGCGCCACCCCGCGCGCGTGCGACAGACGCGCCCGTAGCTCAGATGGATAGAGCGTCGGCCTCCGGAGCCGAAGGTCACAGGTTCGAATCCTGTCGGGCGCATGCGAACGACCCCGGCCCCTGCAAAGGGGTCGGGGTCGTTTGCTTGGGGGCTGGCGACGGAGCGGGCCCGAGGGTGGGGTGGGGCGGGGGAGGGCCAGGTTCGACCCGATCCGCCACGTACGTGGGTCGCGAGACCAGATGCGGTCGCGAGGGCGGCGAGCCCGGCCCGCAGGGCCGGGCGAAGCCCATCCTGTCGGGCGTGGTGGGGGAGGGCTCCTAGGCCGCAACGGCACCCGACTCTGTTGCTCGACGGCATTCCGCCGAAGCGCGGTAGCCGCGTCGTTGTCCGCGTCGTAGGTTTCTCGAGGTAAACTGGATCACCCCGACCCCACAGTGTGTGTCGAAGAGCGAAGTAAGCCCGTTCACGCCCGGGCAGCCAGCTCCCGTCGAGCTTTTTACGGGCCGCGCAAGCCAAGTCGAGTCCCTGAGCGACCTCGCGCGCGCCGCGGCTCAGGGCAAGTTCAAGGTTGCATTCCTCACAGGGGAGCGCGGAATCGGCAAGAGTTCCATAGCGGCGTTCGTGAGGCGGCTGGCGGAGCAACGGTTGCACCTCCTTACGCTGCAAGTGTTCCTCGGGGGTAGCAGCAACGAGACGGAGGCAGTACGGAGAATACTTGATCGCCTCGCCAAGTCCGGCGTAGGGGCAAGTTGGTTTGAGAAGATCAAGAGTTTGTTCGGTAATCAGATAGAGGAGGTGGGGCTCTTTGGCGTTCAAGTCGGGTTTGCGCCGGACTCAGCTAAGCTGCAGAAGCTAACCGACGGTTTTGATATAGCGCTTAGAACTCTTGTTCGGCGCCTTGAAGGCGAGCGCGACGGCCTGTTCATCGTCCTGGACGATATCAACGGCCTTGCGTCCTCTGAGTCGTTTGCGCATTGGCTCAAGAGTCTCGTTGACGGTATCGCAACTTCAGGTGAGCCGCTGCCTCTCTTCCTCTTGCTGGTCGGCCTTGAGGATCGCCGCCGTGAATTGCTGAGCGCCCAGCCCTCGCTTGCGCGGGTATTCGAGTTGGTTGCCATCGATCCTTGGGATGACGACGAGGCGAGCGCCTTCTTGAAAAAGGCTTTCGATTCCGTTGGTATCAGTATCGAGGACCGCGCGCTCGAGGTACTAACGCGATACACCGGCGGTCTGCCTGTACTCGCACATGAAATCGGCGACGCCGCTTACCGCTTCGACGACGACAGCGTCATCGACAGTGACGATGCTTACCAAGCTGTCCTTGCCGCTGCGGATGTTGTCGGCCGGAAGCACGTAGAACCTCACGTTATGGAGGCAATCCGCAGCAAGCGCTATCGCACCATACTTAAGAAGATCCCGGCGAAGGGCTTGGGGCGAGAATTCAAGCGTTCTGATCTGCTTGATCACCTCGAGACGGAAGAGGTGAAAGTTGCCGATAACTTCCTCCGAAAGATGCGCGATCTCTCGGTGCTTGAGCAGATGCCGAGCGAGGGCGCCGGCTGGTACCGCTTCACCTCTGAGCTGCACTTTCTGTACTTCTTAGTTGAGTCGATTCGCTCTCAGTTGACGCAATCAGAGTAGAAGTGAGACACGGCATCTGCTTGTCCGATCCCGCGGAACTACTCTTGTCTTATGGGCAGCTTCGGCTGCTAGAAGGTCCGGCGCGTCTACGGCTGGGAACTCGTCCACGCACTCCAAGTTCCAACTGTAGATCTGCGACGTCCAGACGCGGGGCCCCGTCGCGCCTGGCTCGCGTGACACTTCGTGAGGAATCTGGAAGATGCCCGTTACAATTGGCGACACAGAACCTGAGTCCCGCGCTTCGTGACAACAGAGGGCGTCAAGATTGCTTCCGCGCTTGGGCTGCGACCTGCTGTGCTCACGATCGCCTGTTTGGTCAGAGACCAGATGCCTCGGATGCACGTTGACGGCGGGGCCTCCGGCACCGCGAGTCGAGGCGCCGTCGCCGCCTGCCGCGCTTTCAGGCAGATCGTTCCAAGAGCTTCTTCTGAGCAAGCGGAGATCTTCTTGGTGTGTGATCACCTATGTGGTGAGATTCCCCAGCGATAGTTGATAGAGCCCGAGGATCCGTCGCGTGAGGGATTAGGCCCAGCGAGTACCGGGCCACGGAAGCGTCTTCGCCGTGTAGGAGACCTCGCATGGAGTCGGGATCAAGAGCACACTCTTCCAGATCCAGCGTGTCAATCGCGCTACAACGCTCCCCCTGCTTCGGTGCGTGTCGAGCGCCACCTGAATGTGAGAGATCACAGACTTCGCCGAAGCATCGACGACCGCCTTGGATGCCCAGTTCATCAAGGTGCGCGGCGGGTCCATTGTCCGCATGGCTTGCGGCAAGGTTGAAATCAGGAAGCGACCTGCTGTCTGCGCAATCGCCTGGGCATCCGGAACTCCGTAGGTATTTCCATCGGGGTTGACGATGAACACGGGAATGCGCCGCGCCATCCGAGCGGCTGCTTCACGGATGTGTGCGTCTCGAAGTGAGGTGCCGACAAACACGCCGCAATCGGCGGCGTCCGCGGTACCGAGAAAGCGTGCGATAGCTCTGGGTATGGAGGCTGAGTCAGGATCTTCTCTCTAGAGGGAGGATCAGCGCTGAACCGAGTCGTTGGCCCCCAGCGAGTTGCAGCGTCGCCCGTCCGAACAGTGGCATCGGGTGCCGCAACTTCGTTGGGCGCCCATCAGCGCTATACCAATCAGTTGAGCCGTGCAGCTTGACGAGAAGCGGAGCGGGATGACGGCCTCGCTGAACCCGAGCCAGGGGTGCGGTCTCTCCCGTGCCGAACGGTGCGAACCCATCGTTAAGCGCCGTCTCTTCGACATTGGCGGCGAGTTCAATGGCACGGTCATAGTTGGTGGTGACGAACGTCAGGTCGGCGCTCAAACGCGCGCGCAGAACTGGCCCCCACATGAGGTGAGCACTGGCGGCGGTCACCCGTTCTGCTGCATGCTGAACGAACCATTCGACCTCGGCTCTTACTGCATCGACCCGGTCCGCTGCCTCTAATCGCTCGCCGATCAACTCTAGGGGCTCTCGCGCGAGTGCGAGGCGGTCAATACCATCGATGAGAACCTCGATGTCGTCAGTGCCGCGCATGATGCTGCGGACCACGTGCGGCTCGACACCCCAGCGTTCCGCGTGGCTGAGGAACTCGCGCGCGAGACCGGTCATTCTGGCACGCCGATCTCGATTGAGGTTCCAGCCCCCGCGAAGAGCAGACACTTCATGGCAGGTGGCCTCACGTAGCGGCGTCTGACCGGACTTAATACTTCCCTCGGGATCGGAATCCTTGAGTGCGGCAGCAACCGTGGCGAGATGCCCATGCGAGTGTCGTGCAACAATTGCGATGAGTGCGGGCGCACCTCCATTCAGGCGCAGAGCTTCATCGGTGATACTGACCCGATGGGGTGGTCGATATTGACAACAAGCCGATCAGGGAGCCGGAGGAGCGGCGCGCTCTCAGCACCCAAGAGCGCCAGATCAACTGGCGGAGGACCGGTGAACAAAGGCGCGACACGAGCCACTCCTTGAAGGAGTTGATGGGCGTGGTTCTGCAGCGAGAGTAGTTCCGGAAGTTCGTCTCGGAAGACGGCTGAGATGAGATCGGCGGTGCTGCCATAGGCGACGCCGGCCTGACGCATCCAGCTTGGGTCATGTTGAATACCCTCACTACGGCACGTCCCGTCGTTCGGAGTAGCCGAAGCGCCGCCGATTGAACGTCGTCCAGCCTCTGCCTGGCGATCGAGGCCAGGTAGACGGGCGAGCCAAGTCGTATTAGTTGATCAAGAGAGATCGGTTCCCAGCCGTTGGCTGCGGCTCGCTCGAATGCCGGGAGTCTCCGAAAGATTGAGTCCCACCTTGCCGCGGCCTCCGCGAACGCGGGGCCGCGAGGCACTTCGAAGCCAAAGATTGGCCACACCTCTGCTCGGTCCATTTGGAGAGGTCGCCGCGGGCGACGGCGTGCTCGAGGGTGTCGGACAGAGCCAAGAGGATACTAGGATGGCACTCCTGCAAGTATGCCTTTACTTCGGCTTCAAACTCTCCGCCAATGAAGCCTTCACGATTCAGTTTCGGCTTGAAGTGCTTGGGGTCTACGTCGATAGAGCCCTGAATCCCCCATAGACCCGGTGCGTCGAACTCCTGCACAAACACACCTCGGTAGAGCACGGCCACTTCAGATACTCCGGTCATCTGGCCCCATGCCACGGGGTCGCTGACCGGACCGAGATGTGTTCTTTCTACCCAGTCTGGCATCGGAAGCGGTAGCGACCGACCCCGAGCCTCAGCGCCGCCTTGCGGAAGAAGCCTTCCCTCTGGCTCTACGCGCGCGACTACGGAAGGGGCGTCGCGACACCAGTGAGCGTACCTCTCTACGAGCAGCTCAAACGTTGCCCGGTCTCGAAGTGAAAGTACGATCTTTGTCCCACGAGGCAGCGTGGTCGACGGTAGTTGTTCTGCGGAGCCTCCCGCAAGCAGGCTTCGCGTGAACCTAAGCGAGATCGGCTCGGTTTCGCCGTCGTAGGTCTCAAGAACGAAGGCGTCGGCAGCCATGAAGTAGCTGATGACGCCGATCCCAAACTCGCCGATGGGCTTTGTTCCGGCTTCCAGCGCGGCCGAACTGGCGCCAATTCTGGCGAACAGCTCAGCGACTGCGTCCTTATCCATCCCGACGCCGTTGTCGTGGACCGATAAGGTGAGTGCATTACTATCGAAGACTACGTCGATGGAGGGCTCAAAGCTCAGATCGGTCGCTGATCGGCGGTGGTCGCATCGAGCGCGTTGAGGACCGCTTCCTCAGTGCCGCGCTTGGATCAGAGTAGAAGCGATCGCCAGTGAGGTTGAGAATCCGCTCTTGATCCAGTGAGAATCCGGGTGGCCAGGAAGCGAGAGACATGCGTGTGGCTCTTGGAGGGGGACCAGTGCGCCTGAATCTAACCTCGAGCGCGCTTAACGTGTCCAAGACTGACCTCGCGTCGAATGCACCGCCAGCGTCTGGATGGGCCGTCCCTCGCAGCATCGCCATGGCTGCCCCGAACTGCCGTCCCACCGCCGCCTCCACCCCCTCATCCCCCGTCCACCCCCGCACACCCCGGCATCCGGAACGCCCCGATCCGCGTGGAATAGCTCTCCGCGTCCCGCCGGTAGTAATCCCCCACGTACCAGATGGTGCAGTCGTCCAGCGGGTCCACGGCCGTCTGCGTGTAGTCCTCCCAGCGCAGGGTGTTGGTCTGCGACCCCTCGCCCTCCACCAGGACGGTCTCGGGCAGGCCGAGCTCGCCCAGGGGATCGTCCACCGCCCGGCCGGCGAAGCGCTGCCCGGGGTAGTGCGGGGTGCCGCCGAACGAGTAGCCGATGCCGATGTTGCCGAAGCGGTCGATCGCGGGGCTGGCCATCCAGCGGTAGGACGTGTCCGGCGCGAAGGTGCCCTGCTGCCGGAGGGCGAGCATGCGGTCGCTCCCACGTCCAGCTCGTACCAGCGCACGCCGCCCGAGCCCGCCCGCGTGGCCACCGAGTGGACGGCCACCACGCTCTCCCGGTCCCCCAGGTGCCGGTAGACCACGCGGGCCATGAGCTTGTCCCCCTGCGCGTCCAGGTGGCGGTCCGTGCCCGGCTGGCGCACGCAGGAGGTGAGCTGCCCGTCACACAGGAAGTGGTAGGGCGCCACGGACACCTTGGTGGGGCCCTCCAGACGGGTGCGGGAGGGGTCCTCCCAGTCCACGTGGAAGTTCCAGGCGTAGAGGCCGTCGTCGTCGAAGTCTCCCCGGAGCTGCATGCCGCCCGAGGCCAGCACCGGGTTGGGCGCGCCCTCCGGCGGGAGCGTGTGCCCGTCCAGGTCCGCGTTGTTGAGGAAGGCCACGTCGGCGATCACCAGGCACTGCTCGGTGGCCGGCTCGCCCCGCAGCATGCGCGCACGGTCGGCCACGCAGGCGTGCTTCTCGATCACGTCGTCCCCGGTGCTGGTGGGCACGTACCAGCCGTCCGGCCAGACCGCCGGCCGCGGATAGTCGGGGAAGAGGGGCCGCAGGAACTCGTAGCGGTACCAGGCGCCCAGCGGGTCCGGTGTGGCGCTCACCGCGTAGCACATGGCGTAGGGGCCCTCCTCCTCGGGCGGCCGCGCCTGCGGCTGCGCGGGGGCCGGGATCGGCTCGGGCGGCACGTACAAGGGCACGGCGGGCCCCGGCTGGTCCGCGACGCCCGGAGGGCTCAGGTACACGGTGGGACCGGGCGTCCAGACGGGAGGCTGGTCCGGTCGCGCGGGCCCGCGCCGGAAGAGGGCAGGACCAGCAGCCAGCGCTCGGCGAGCTGGTCGTAGCGCACCACCGCGTCCCCCGAGAGGATCTGCTCACAGAGCCCGCCCTGGCCGCGGAAGACGATGTTGGTGGGCACCGCGCCGTGAGCACGGTGCCGCTCCGGTCGAAGACCGCCATGCGCGAGTTGACCGTCTGGACGATGTGCTCGGGCCCCACCGCCAGGCTGTTGTCCGACGGGCTGCGGCCGGTCCAGCCCCTCTGGGTCCGTCGAACCCGACACCCAGGCCGTCGAAGCTCGTCACCAAGACGGGGCGGGGCCGGTCCCCTGGCGGGTCTGCTCCACGGCGGCGGCCGGGTCGGGCGCGGGCTCGGTGCCGGAGCAGGCGAGGGTGGGCACCGCGCAGGCGAGGAGCAGGAGGGTGGGGAGGGGGCGCATGGCGGGGCGGACCGGGGCGGTGGGGATGGGACCGGTGGGAGTATTCAGGTGGGGAGGGGGGAGGACAACCGGGGACGCTGTCGGCCCCGCTGGCCCGCGCGGCGCCGCCGCGGGTCTCATACGACCCGGCGATAGACACCCACGCATGGTATTCTGTGACGTCGCCACCGCTGGAGGATCCGATGAGCAAGAACACCAGCATCACCCTGAGTGATCATTTCGAAGGCTTCATCCGGCGCCAGGTCGACGCGGGCCGGTACGGATCCGCGAGCGAGGTCGTGCGTGCCAGCCTACGCCTCCTCGAGGAGCAGGAAGAGCGACGGGAGGCGTTGCGCGCTGCGTTGATCCGCGGCGAGGAAAGCGGAGATGCTGGACCGCTCGATATGGAGAAGATCAAGCGCGATGCGCGCGCGCGAGCCGGAGGTCCCTCGCGCGAATGAAGCGAGCGCTCACGAGCACCCGGGCGGCCGAAGCCGACCTGATCGAGATATGGCTCTACACCTGCGAGCACTGGAGTCCCGAGCAGGCCGATCGGTACCTGGACGAGTTGGCGGACACGATCGAGGCGCTGCGGCTCGATCCCAGGCGTGGGAAGGACCGCAGCGAGCTCCGCGCCGGATACCGCTCTTGGCGGACGGGGCGCCATCTGATCTTCTATACGTTTACCGATGTGGAGCTGAGGATTCAGCGCGTGCTGCATGAGGTGATGGATGCCGGCCGCCACCTCGACGGCTGACGGGCGTCCGCTACGATCCTTGGGAGACGGCGCGGCCGGGCGACTGGGAACGCTACGTGCCCCGTCTTGCGCTTGTCGCGATACTCGCAAGCTTGAGGCGCGCATAGGCGCAACGATCGGAACCATAGACGCAAGACTCAACGCTTGCGAGTGAGCAGGAAGGGAGTGGAGTCCCGTCCGAGCGTCATCCCCAGGTCCGCAACACCCGCGTCAGCCGCGATCCCCCCGAATCACCCGTCGCACCGCCCGAACACCAGGATCCCCACCACCCGCACGCTGTCCCCGAGGGCACGGAGCTCCTCAGGCCCCCACGGCTCCCGCCGGGACGGCAGGCCCTGGATGGAGAAGCTGTTCCCGCAATGCGCCTCCGTCATCGCGAAGGTGCCTTCTCCGTAGGCGATGGAGATGCCCGGCAGCGTCGCGAGCCTGTTCACGGGTGCCCCCACGCCGATGGAGTCGCGCGTGGTCAGGCCGGGATCGCGCACCTGGATCCGCCATACCCGGCCGTTCCTGACCTCTGCCAACACCCGGCCGGGGCCTACATCCACCCACACGGCCTCCTGGGCCTGGCCTTCCAGGTGGAGGGTCGTGTCCGTGGTCGCGCCGCACGCGGACCTCACCTCCGCGAGGGTGGCCTCGAGCTCGAGGCAGCCGACCGCGGAGTCTGAGATGAGCGCGCTCGCCTGCGGACCAGCGGTCTGCGGAACGTCGCCGGCCTCCGGCGTGGACACGGCCGTGGTGTCGGAGGCGTCCGCCGCACCGGGTTCTCCGCGGGGCTCCCCCACGCACGCAGCCGCCCAGAACGCCGCAAAAACCACACGCAAGCGCATCGCGAGGCTACTCCGATCCGTCCCGTACCCGACCCTCCCAGCCCCAGCGCGGCAGCGGGAGCCCCGCCGGGACCTGCTGACGGCTCCGCGGATACGCGGCCATCTCCGAACGGGTGGACCAGGTGAAGTAGGCGTGCAGCGCCTCGCGCAGGCGAGGGTCGGCGAAACCCGCGTCGTCCATCGCCGCATCGAAGCACGCGATGGCCCGCTGGTCCATCTCTTCGTGCTCGCCGTTGCCACTGTGCATGCGGACCACGGTGGAGTGATCGCCGTACCGGCCCGTGAAGGCCGCGGGTCCGCCCCACGCCTCCGTCCAGTAGGCAGCCAGCCGCTCGGTGTGCTGCGGATGGAAGCCGTGGCTGAAGGCATGGGAGACGACCTCGTCCGCGAGGACGCGCTCGTGCCAGGCGTGCGCCAGGCGGAGGACACCGGCGGCTCCGCCCACGGCGTCGAAGAGGGACTGCGCGGGTCCCGTGTCGGGGCTCTCGGTGCTCATTCGACTTCCCCCCGTAGATGCTGCCGCGCCACCTCCAGCTCCCCCTGCAGGGAATCCAACGTGTGCCATGCGGTGCCTGCCAGGACCACGAGGATCGCGATCAGCACCAAGGCACTCACGACCAACTGCGGCGTGAAGCCCACCCGGGCGAACATGCGCCCCCACAGGAGGATCTGGGAGACCACGAACACGGGCGCGGCGCCGCCGAAGAGCACCCAACGTCGGATCCGGAGCACCCGTTCCTGACGCTCCAGCGAGCGCAGCCGCGTCGCCGTCCGGTCCGGTAGACCGACGACAGGGGCGCTCGCGTCGTCACTCGGGCTGGGTTGGATCGATGGCATGGGCGGATTCCCGACGGGCGAGGCGCTGCGGCTCCACAGACGGATTGGGATGAGACGGCACGAGTCCGCGAGTACTCACTCGACAGACCACGCTTCCCGCCACGCGGCGAACTCCGATGGCCGGACGCGGTAACGGGCGAAGTTCCCTTCGTGCAACGCCAGAAGCTCGGTCTCGGCGACCTCCCGGAACTGTTCCCGGTCGCCGGGATCCACGCTCTCCCGGGTCCAGGACTCGATATAGGCGGCGGCGGCCTTCCCGTCCATCCGACTCCGAACGATCGCAGCGATGAGCGTCTGCAGAGCATCTCGGTATCGGAGCCGGAACGGATCTGGCTCACCGAGCGATTGCCGCACGGCCGCGTAGCGGGCGGCGGAGCGATCATACGCCCACAGGAACAGGTCCTTGAGGAGTTCGATCCTGTTCAGCTCGTACACGCCCAGGATCGCCTCCGTGTAGATGCGACGCGGCACGTCCGTGAAGGTGAGAGGCGACAGGTTGGCCTTGATGAGTGGGATGTTCGCAGCCAGGCGCGACACGCGCTTGTTCACGTCGTCGAACGGTTGCAGATAGGGCAGTTGGACCATGATGAAGAAGGCCTGCTCGAACGGGTCGTCGATGGCAGCGGCCGTCGCCAGCATCCTGTCGAAGCATTCAGCGATGAGCTGCGGCACCTCGAGCGGGTGGAAGACGGAGCGCTCGATACCCACGGGAATCCGCCGCAACCGGCCCGCAGCGCCGGGGTCCGGCAACAGGTTGCTTGCCAGGATCGCGTGGAGGTTGAGGATCGAGTAGCGATTGAAGCTGACCTCATCGGCCGCACCGACCAGGAAGTCGATCGCCTCCTTGTGATTCAGGATCATCTGCGCTTCCAGCGCGTCTCGGCCCTCGGCTTGTGCGCCGAACGCGATCAAGCGCCGAGTGTCCAGCAACGAGTAGGTGTTGCCCTCCAGACGGCTCGAGTTCCACGAAAGGTCGATGAGCAGGCGGCTCAGGATGTGCTTCGCGAACGTCCCCGCCGGCTGCGAACCGACCTCCCGTCTTCCCACCTCCGCGAGATGCCCGCGCTCGGCCGCAGACAGATAGAAGGTGTGGTTCGGACGATACGATTCGAGAAAGGCGCGGTCGTAGCCGACAGGCCTCCGACCTGAGGCGGGATTCTGGAGGTAGGCGCGGATCTCCTCCCCGGCTGCGGACGTCGGCACCGGAGGTTCGTCGATTGGCTCCCCGCCAGGCCCTCCCTCCGGCGGCAGGTGATACGTCGTCCAGCGCCCCTCGCCCTCCTTCGCGAGACGGCCGTCGTCGACGAGCGACTTGAGCCGGTACTGGAGCGTGCGGAACGGGGTGTCTTCGGCAAGTCGCTCGGCGATATCCCGTGCGGTCACACCGCCGGCTTCGCGAGCGACTGCGGAGACGATGGCGTCCAGATCCACCGTGGGCGTGCGACGGGGCATGTCGGGATCCCGTTTCTTGCGCTTCGAGCGGTACGCGCAACGTTGAGGCGATAGACGCAATAATGCGGCCATAGACGCAACAATGCGGCTATCGACGCAACAATAGGGCTTCTAGGCGCAACAATCAATGGCTCTGCGCAACTATCTCGACGGATTGCCCACCGGTTTGAACGTGCCGGCGGGCACCTTCCTTCTGGTCCGCTTCGCTCCCCAGTCGTAGATCTGGCCATTTGCTGTGGCCAGAACAGGGAGGCCGGGACATGGGAAAGCCACGCAGGACCGTGCTCAAGTACGCCCAGAGCCGGAAGGCCGCCGAAGAGGTGTCGGCCACGGTCTTCAAGGACTCCTGTCTCCAGCTGCTGGACCGCGTCCAGCAGACCCGGGAGGAGATCGTGGTCACCAAGTACGGTCGGCCGGTGGCGAAGCTCGTGGCCTTCGACGAGGAGGCTCCCGGTCTCTTCGGGTATCTCTCGGGCTCGGTCACCATCCAGGGCGACATCGTGGCCCCCCTCGGGGAGCCCTGGCATGCCGAAGCCTGAGGCGTCGGCCCGGCCGCTGGTGCTCGTCTGACTCCGGAGATCGCGCTGGAGAGCGCGCGCCTTCCCGGGGAGCCGCATGGCGACCCTGCCGACCGAATCCTCATGGCGACCACGCGCATCCTGGGTGGAACGCTCATCACGCAGGACAAACCGATCCTCCGCTATGCCGCAGCCGGTCACGTGCGCGCGCGGGACGCCAGACGGAGAACCTGAGGCGTCCGCAGCGGCCGACATACGGCTCTGCGAGTAGATGCAGGGGTCGCACGCAGGACGGTCG
>JAWKQN010000022.1 GCA_041390125.1 Gemmatimonadota bacterium
AAGGGCATCGGCTGCCACGAGATCGTCTTCCGACGCCTCGATCCGAAGCCCTGATCGGCTTCCACCTGGAGAACGCAGAAGCGCGCCGGCCCCGTCGGGACCGGCGCGCTTCGTTTTGTGGGGGTTCGCAGCGAGTCGTGGTCAGTTCACTCCGGCCGTCTGCGCGCTGACCTGCCCGAAGTCCGCGCCCTTCCCCGCGTAGGGGCTGCCCGACGTGAGCCGGTAGTCGAGACCGGACGCGTTCACGAAGCCGACCTGGGAGAGGTTGGCCGGGAAGTGGTTCCCGCTGGGATACCGGGAGGCATCGGCTCCCACGATCACGTTGCCGGAGAAGACGTAGCCGGGCGCCATGTAGGTGTTCAACCCCTGACTGCCCTCGCCCGCGCCACTGCCGAACACACCGTACTGACCCTTGGTCACGATGTTGTTGCGGAACGTGAAGTTGGGGATGCCCTTCTGGCCGTCGATGATCATCGTGGCGCGCTGTGCGATCCCGGTGTTGTTCTCGATGGTCAGATTGTCCACGTGATCGAGCACCTGGAAGAGGATGCCTTCGCCTCCGAACGTGCTCTGACCACCGAGCTGATCGATGACGTTGTGCGCGATCAGGATGTTGTTCGTGGATCCGGACGGCTTGCTGAAGACCCGCTCGGAGATGTTGATCCCCTGGGCGTGGTTGCGGATCACGTTGTAGCGCATCGTGATGTGCTCGGTGACCGCCCACGTGGCGGCACCGCTCTGGTTGGCCGTCTTGATGATGATGGCGAACCCGACCTGCGCATCCTTCCACGTGTTCTCGAGGATGTTCCCTTCGAAGACCACGCGGCGCGCCATCTTCAGCTCGAAGTGGTTCTTGACCGTCCACTTCCCCTGCCAGCTCGGGGGCCGGTAGAAGTGGTTGTGGCGGATCTCGATGTCGGACGGAACCAGGTTGGCGATCGACGGATCGGCGCCACCGAACATGACCGTCTCACCGGACCCTTCCAGGTGGTTGTTGACGATCTTGAACGGGCCCGGGGCGTTCCAGGCCAGGATGGCCTGCGCGTCGGCGCCGTTGAAGTGGCAGTCGCCCAGCCAGGAGTCGACCACGGCGGAGGGCGAGGCGTTGAGCTCCACACACCGCTTGGTGCCCTGGTTCGGCGCGCCGTGGATGTAGACGCGGTCCAGGATGATGTCGCTCGGAACGTTCGCGAGCGTGTTCTGCGCACCGCCGCTCTCGCCCACGCGCACCACGTGGTAGTTGAGCGGGATCGATGGATTGAGCCCGATCTCCACGCCCATGATCCGGTACTGCGAGGCACCGGCCCGCACCCAGAGGGCGGGCGCGCTGCTCTGCCCGACGATCTTCGCGAAGCTGGCGGCGGACGTCGGCGTGACGCGCGTGCCCTGCGCGGGCAGCGGGGTATTGGTGGTGATCACGATCCAGCCGGAGCCGGGCTTCGCGGGCAGCTCGAAGTCGCCGTTGAAGGTGGCGCCGGCGTCCAGCATGAGGATGTCGCCGCGCTGCGCCTGGTTGATGGCGCTCTGCAGGTTGTCCCCCTGCCGCACCCGGATCGTGCGTCCGCCCGTGGGCGCCTGATACGTGGTGTTCACGTACGTGCGCGGGAGCTCCGGCGCACCCGCGGCGGGAGGAGGCGGGGGCGGGGGGGTGCTGCTGCTGGTGACGGTCAAGGCGCCCTGCCCGGTCATCACCGGACCGGCCAGGACATGCGGGCCGCTCACGCGGGCAGCCGCCAGGATCGCGCTCGACCCGGCCGTCAGGCCCGTGGCCCGGCCGCTCCCGTCCACCGCCACCACCTGGGGATTGGCCGACGTCCAGGCGAAGGACACACCCGGGATGGGGCTACCGCCCGGATCCTTGGCGGTGGCGCTGAACTGGACGCTGCCGCCCACCGGGATGGACTGCGTGGAGGGGCTGACGGCGACCTGCGCCACCATCTGGTTCACTTCCACCGTGACGCTGTCGCAGGCGCTGACGAGGCAGGCCACCACCGTGGCGCGCCCCAGGGCCTTGCTGACCACACGCCCGAGGGCGTCCACGCTCGCAATGGAGGTTGCCCGCGAGGTCCAGGTGAGACCGGTCGTCGGCATCTGCACTCCCTGGGCGTCGTACGCCTTGCCCTGCAGCTGGATCGTCTGGCCGAGGGCGCTGAAGGTCGGTGTCGTCGGGGTGATGGCCACGCGGCTCACCGACGACGCGACCGTCACCGCGGCCTGGCCCGTCACTCCATTGAGGCTGGCCCGGATGGTGGCCGCACCCGGCGCCACCGCCCGGACCTGCCCGCTGGCATCCACGGTCGCGACCGCGGAGGCCGAGGAACTCCATTGCATACCCGCAGCCGGGACCGGGTTCCCGGCGGCATCGACCGCCGTGGCCACGAAGCTGCGCGATTCCCCGGTGCTGAGTGAGGCCGTCGACGGCGTCACCCGCACCTCGGCGACCGCGCCGGCCGTGGCGCTGGCCACAAAGGTGGTCGCCGGAAGCCCACCGGCCCGGGCCACCACCTGTTGCGAGCCCGCCACGCTCCCCAACGTCCAGCGGACGGAAGCCCGTCCTGCACCGTCGGTTGCGGTCACACCATGGTCCACAATACCGGTCCCGCTCGCGACCGTCCAGTTGACCGAGATGCCCGCCAGTGGCTGGCCGCCGGCGTCCCGGACCTCGACCACGAGGGGCTCGGGCAAGGTCTGGCCCACCGGCGCCGACTGTGCCTGCCCGCTCACGGCCCGGAGCGAAGCCGGGCCTCCGGAGGACAGGACCGAGATCGACGTCGCCGCCATGCGGTTTCCATCCACCGTATGCGCCTCGACGACCGCCGCGCCGGCGGCGACGCCCCGGACGATGCCGTCATCCACGGCGACCACCCCGCGGTCCGACGTGGACCAGGTCAGCGCGGGGGACGTCAGCTCGTTCCCGAAGCGGTCCCGCACGGTGACGTCGAGCGTCGCGCGCTCGTTCACGCCCAGGTCGAGCGCCTGCGGCTCCATCTGCACCAGGTAGGGCGAGGACGGCTTCGCGCGCGCCTTGAACCACACCTCATAGCCTCCATCCAGGCGGGCCACGGCCCGCTGATCGCCCGATTGCTGGCCGAGCCGCCACCGCACTCCGGAGACGCCGGACGCGTTGGCGCTGGCCGCCACCGCGGCGGCTCCGCCGCTCGCCACGCTGGCGCCGCCCACGGACCCGTTCACGAACTCCCAGCGCACCGGCGCGCCGGGCACCGGGTTCCCATGCTCGTCCTCGACCTGCACGCGCAGCTCGGAGGTCAGCACCTCGTCCACCGACGCCACCTGGTCGTCGCCGCTGAG
The DNA here is from genome assembly GCA_041390125.1 of Gemmatimonadota bacterium. Classification (NCBI taxonomy): domain Bacteria; kingdom Pseudomonadati; phylum Gemmatimonadota; species Gemmatimonadota bacterium. The sequence goes on from JAWKQN010000022.1 coordinate 3,310, forward strand.
CAGGCGCAACCGCAGGCGGTCCTTCGACGCCTTGCCGGTCGCGCGCAGGTAGACGGTCGGAACTCCCGCCACCTCGGCGGCCACGGCGTTGTCTCCCGGCTCCGCACCCAGCTTCCAGGCGAAGCGCGCCGATCCGTCGGCGCGGGTCACGGCTTCGGCGGGCGAGACCTCCCCATCCCCCAACTCGACGCGGAACCGCACGGTGACACCGGCCACCGGCAGCCCTCCGCGGTCGACGACCCGGATGCCGACGCTGTCCGCGAGCGTGGCTCCGACCACCCCTTCCTCCACACCATCCGACATGGGGCGCAGCGTCCCGGGTCTCGGATCGACGATCACGAGGGCGCTGACGGTCTTCGTGCCCAGCGTCGCGCTGATCCGGGACTGCCCGGGGAGGCGCCCCGTCACAGTCCCACCCGCCGCCACGCTCACGTTCGCCGGCGCGCTGCTCCTCCAGGAGACGTTCCCGCTGTTCGGGAACGAGGTGAGCTCCGCGCCCTGCGGAGTGCGCAGGGACAGTCGCAACGCGCCCGCGTCTCCGTCGACCAGCGTGAGCACGGAGGGCGTCAGGACCAGTTCGCCCTCGACGCGCATCTCGATGTCCATCGGCGGAGTGAGGGCGTCCGATCCGCAGGCGGTCGAGAGGACGGCCGTAGCGAGCGCGAGCAGCGGACGGAACGGCGTGGGCGGCGTGGTGCGGGACAAGGCGGTGAGACGAGAAGCGAAGCGCACGGCTGACGATCCCCCAAAGCAACTCGTGAATCCGGTGAAGCCGCGCCGCGCGGAGGGTCATCGCTCGTCGCGATCGCGCAACACGAATGGCTTCCGACCGTGGCATCGGGAGAGCAAACGGAGGGCCCTGCGGCCGTGCGAGTGCGCTAACTGACGCAGATTCACGGACCTATCCCACATGGTCCGCATGGTGGCACGTGCTGCGTGATCGCGACTTCGGGAACAGCGGGTCGACGCGCGCGCGCACCTTCTGCCGTGGCATCGAGGCGGCGTGGGATGACCGCTACGCGAGAGGCGGGGGAGATCCCCCCTGGAAGGTGGGGCGTGTCCTCCACGCGGCGTCGCCGCGACACGTCGGGGCCGTCGTCGATGCGTCCCGTGGGTGCCGTCGTGGCCGCCCCGAGGGCGCAACGGGCCGGCCGAATCGCGCCGGGCTCGTGGACCACGGCTTGCTTGCCGGGAGCGGCAGCCGCTTCTTTGCCTCGGACCGCACGCCCGACCCGCCCATCACAGGGAGTCGCCCGTCTCCATGGGAATCCTCAGCTCTGCCCGCGTCCTCACGCTCAAGAGCCTGCGGGGCACCGGTGTCTCCCATGCGATCGGCTCCAGTACCTGGCGACGGCGCCGGCTCCTCATCCTGGCCTACCACGGGATCTCCCTGCGCGACGAGCACGAGTGGGATCCGACGCTGTTCGTCTCGCCCGCCTTCCTGGAGCGCCGCCTGGAGCTGCTGCGTCGCCGGGGCTGCGCAGTCCTCGACCTGGGCGAGGCCGTCGAACGACTGGCGCGCGGTGACCTGCCGCCCCGCGCCGTCGTGCTGACGTTCGATGACGGCCTGTACGACTTCCTCGCGGCCGGCGTGCCCCTGCTGCGCGCCTACCAGATGCCCGCGACGCTGTATTCGTCCACCTACCACACGCTGGATCAGCGGGCCGTCTTCAACGTGGCCGGGCGCTACGCCCTGTGGAGATCCGCTGTGCCCGGGATCGACCTGAGCGAGATCCTGGGCACCGGCAGCGTCTTCGAGCGGGCACGCTTCGGCGAGGCCTGGCAGGCGATCCTCGCCGACTGCGAGCGTCGGGACGCCAGCGCGGAGGACAAGGACACCGTGCTGGAGCGGCTCTGCGCGGCCCTGGACGTGGACCTGGTGGCCATCCGTTCGGAGCGACTCTTCACGCTCCTCACGTTGGAGGAGCTGGGCGAGGTGGCCGGAGCCGGCTTCGACGTGCAGCTGCACACGCACCGGCACCGCAGTCCCCTGGAGCGGGAGGCCCTGCGGCGGGAGATCGAAGACAACCGCGCCCTGCTCGCAGGCGTGACCTCCCGCCCGCTGACGCACTTCTGCTACCCGTCGGGCCGCTATGGGCTGGAGCAGCTGCCCTGGCTGCGGGAGCTCGGGATCGCGAGCGCGACCACCTGCCGCCCGGATCTGGTGCCGCCCGGGTGCGACCCGCTCCTCCTTCCTCGCTTCATCGATACGATGATGATCTCCGACGAGGTCTTCTGCGCGTGGCTGGACGGGACCATGTCCCTGCTTCCGCGCCGGAGGCGCTGGGCCAGCTAGGATCGGCGATCCCGCCACCCTCTGCCGTCCTGCGCCGCGTCCACTGCCCGCAGAAACGAAGCGGGGGAGCGCCGAAGCGCTCCCCCGCGGATCGTGTGCCCTCGAACTCGGGCGCCGGTCAGTTGGCTCCGGCCGTCGCTCCGTTCACGCTGCCGATGTCGGCGCCCCTTCCCTGGTAGGGACTGGAACCGCTCAGCCGGTAGTCGCCGGCACCGACATTCACGAAGCCCACCTGCGACACGTTCCCGGGATACGCGTTCCCGGAACTCGAGGGATACATGCCCGCGGGCGCACCCACGATGACATTCCCTGAGAAGGAGTGACTGGTCGTGTAGGCATTGAGTGCGGATGTGCCCTCGCCGTGACCGCTGCCGAAGATCCCGAACTGGCCGCGGGTCACGATGTTGTTGTTGAACTGGAAGCCGGGGATCCCGGTCGAGCCGGCAAAGATCAGCGCGGCGCGTTCCGCGAAGCCGGTGTTGTTCTCGATCCGGATGTTGGTCATCGGGTCGAGCACCTGGAACAGGATGCCGTCACCACCGAAGGAGCTCTTCGGCCCCAGCCTCTCCAGGACGTTGTGCGCGATCAGCACGTTGTTGGTCGTGCCGGACGCCTTGCCCGAGGCAGCCGCGGAGATGTTGATCCCGTTGGCCACGTTGCGGAAGACGTTGTAGCGCATGGTCACGTGCTCCGTGACCGCCCAGGGTGCACCGCCGCCCTGGTTGGCGGACTTGATCACCACCACGAACCCGGTCTGCGCGTCCTTCCAGTTGTTCTCGACGATGTTGCCCTCGAAGAGCACCCGGCGCGCCATCTTGAGCTCGAAGTGGTTCTTGACCGTCCACTGCCCCCTCCAGCTCGGAGGCCGGAAGAAGTGGTTGTGCTTGATCTCGATGTCGGACGGGATCAGACCGGAGATGGACGGATCGGCTCCGCCGAACATCACGGTCTCTCCCGATCCTTCCAGGTGGTTGTTCACGATCTTGAACGGACCGGGGGCGTTCCAGGCCAGGATGGCCTGCGCGTCCTGACCGTTGTAGTGGCACTCCGCCAGCCAGGAATCCACGACGGCGGCCGGTGAGGCGTTCATCTCCACGCAACGCTTCGTGGGCTTGTTGGTGGCCCCGTGCACGTAGACGCGGTCCAGGATGATGTTGGAGGGGACCCGCGACAGCGTGTTCTGCGCCGAGCCGGTCTCACCCAGGCGGACGATGCCGTAGTTGAAGGGCGCCGACGTGGACACGCCGATCTCCACCCCCATGATGCGGTACTGCGACGATCCAGCCAGCACCCAGAGCGCGGGCGCCGTATTGTCCGTCATGATCCGGGCGAAATTGGACGCGCTCGACGGCGTGACCCGCGTGCCTTGTGACGGCAACGACGTGTTCGTCGTGATCACGATCCAGCCGCTTCCCGACTTCGCCGGCAACCGGAAGTTGCCCGTGAAGGTGGCGCCGGGATCCAGCAGCAGGATGTCGCCCCGTTGCGCCTGGTTGATGGCGACCTGCAGGTCGTCGCCCTGCCGCACCCGGATCTGGCGACCGTTGGGCGCCTGATAGGACGTCTGCACGTACGCTTGCGGAAGCTGCGGCACGCTCCCGCTCGGGGGCGGCGGCGGCGGCGGCGGCGGCGTGCTGCCACCGGCCACGTTCACCGTCACCTGGCCCGACGCGGAGCCCGCCGATCCGTGCGAGGCGGAGGCGGTCACGGTGGTGGTCCCGGACTTGAGACCGGAAACCATCCCGGAACCGCTGACGCTGGCGACCGCCGGCGTCCCCGACGACCAGGACAGCGACGCACCGGTCACGGCGTTGCCGTTCTTGTCCTGGGCCTGCGCGTTCAGCTGCAGCTGCCCCCCCATCGCGACGGAAGGCGAGCTCGGGCTGATCTGGACCTTGGACAGCTTCTGCGCCACGCCGACCTGGACGCTGTCGCAGGCGTTCCCGGCGCAGGCCTTGAGCCAGGACTGGCCGTTGGCTCGCGAGGTCGCTTGACCCACACCGCTCACGCTCAGGACCGAGCTGTTGCTCGAGCTCCACTGGAAGGCGACACCCGAGATCTTCGTACCGGATGCGTTGAACGCGGAGGCGGAGAGCCCGAAGACCTCACCGAACGCGCTGACCTGTGATACGGGGCTGCTCAACGTCACGCGGCTCACGCTGGAGCCCACCGTGACGGAGGCCGTCCCGGAGACGGACCCCGACCGGGCCGTGATCACCGCCACACCGGTGCCGGCCCCGCGCACCTGTCCATCATCGACGATTGCGACCGACGCGTTGGACGTGGTCCAGGTGAAGTTGGCGCCCTTGACGGGGTTGCCCTGGGCGTCCAGGAGCACGGCGTTGAGGGTCCGGATCTGTCCGATCTGCAGCGCCAGTGACGTGGGCGTGAGCTGGACGCGCGCGGCGCCGCCTGCGGAGGCGGACGCCACGAAATTGGCCGGTTGCAGCCCCGCGGCCGTGGCGGCCACGCGCTGCGTGCCGGAGTTGGGGCCCAACGTCCACTGCACGGAGGTGCGGCCGTTCGAATCGGTGGTCGTCACGTCGGTGGAGACGCTGCCGCCTCCCGACGTGACGGCCCAATTGACCGACATGTTGGGCACGCCCCGGCCCTGTCCGTCGCGGACGATCGCGACGAGCGGCTGGGGCAGCGTGGCGTTGACGCTCGCCGATTGACCGCCGCCCGAGGCGGCGATGAGCTGCGCGGCACCGGTCGACGTCACGAACAGCGTGGCCACACCGGACTTGGAATCGGCGGAAGCGGCGATCCAGGCTTTCCCGCTGGACACGCCCGTAGCTACGCCGTTCCCGTTCACGGTCGCGACGCTCTCATCCGACGACTTCCAGTTGAGCGATGCGTTCGGGATCACGTTGCCGAAGCCGTCGTAGGCCTTGGCCTGGAACTGGATGGTCCGACCGACGTCGACCTCCAGCTGGCGGGGTGTGGTGACGATGCGGTCGATGAGGCCGGCCTGGGCCTTGGCATCGAACCACACGGTGTTGCCGTTGGCGAGGCGGGCCACGGCGCGCTGCTCGCCGGCGGCGGCACCGAGCTTCCACTGGACCTCGGACGTGCCGGCCGCCGTCGTGTTCTGCGCCATGGTCAACGGGACGCCCGCCGGAGAAGCGGCCGCAGCGGCGCTTCCGGCCGAGCCCTGGGTGAACTCCCACGTGACCGGCTGGTTGGCCACCACCCGGCCCTGCTCGTCCACGACGCGCACGACCAGGGGTTCCTGGAGCAGCGCGTCGACCTCGCCTTCCTGCTGGTCCCCCCGGACGATCTCCAGACGCAGGCCGTCCGACGTCCGCTCCGCTTCGGCCTGCAGGTAGATCGAGGGGACTCCGTCCGCGTCCACGCGGACCGCCTGCAGCCCCACCGAGCTCCCCAGTCGCCATGCGAACGCGACGCGGCCGGATGCATCCGTGGTGGCCACCCGGGGCGAGACTGCACCCCCGCCCGCCTCGATCGTGAAACGGACCTGGGTGTTGGCCACCGGCAGCCCGCCACCGTCCATCAGGAACACCCCGACGCTGTCGGCGAGGGTGGCGCCGATCACGCCCTGATGCACCACCTCCAACATCGGGCGCAGCTTGTCGGGCTTGGGGCGGACGGCGACGAGCGCCACCGCCTGCTGTCCATTGAGCTCCGCGAAGACCCGGGTCTCGCCAGGGATCTTCGCGCTGACCACGCCACCGGCGCTCACCGACGCGATGGCAGGGTACTCAACCGTCCACTTGATGTTCTTGTCGTTCGGGAAGGACCCCAGCTCCTGACCCGTCAGGGTGCGGAGCACGGGCCGCAGGAACCCCGTCTCGCCGTCGCCGAGCGCCAGCTCTTCAGGATGGACGACGAGGTCGCCCGAGACGGGCTGTTCGAGGTCGAACGTCGGTCCGAGGGCATCGGACCGGCAGGAGGAGAGAGCGAGGACGAGGGCACACGCTGGGAGGGCGCCGCGCAGCGCACGGCGCGCCGGGCTGAACCGGATTCGCATGGGGCTTGTCAATTCCGCGTGGGTGTCTGGGTTCGACATCGAGGGGCGATGCCCACGCGCGCTGACGACGCCACGTGTGGCAGCCACACGACACCTGTCGCTGAGTCGCTACGCGCCTCTGCAACACCCGGGCCGCGCCGGAGCCCTGCGGACGGCCGATCGGAACGGCCTCAAGAAGTGGCGAACGAGGAGTAACTTAGAGGTGATGCGCGGGCGCAGCGTGGCGCGGCAGCCTCAGACCGGAGCCCGGGCCGAGCAGCGCGTCCGATGCATCGAAGCGATACGCCGTGCCCCGAAAACGTCGATCTGACGCCATTTGTTTGCGAAGGGCCGCACCCGCTCGCGGATCAGCGACCCTCGACCAGCGCCGCGAGGTCCCGGGACGGGGCCGCCCCCTCCGCCGTCAACCACAGGTCGAGGACGACCAGCCTCCACAGCGTCGCGGACTGGTCGCGGCGCCCCGCGTGATGCTCGCGGAGGACCCGTTGCAGCGCCGCATCATCCACCCACGGCGCGAGGGCGTCGGAGGTGGCCAATGCGTCGACCCGGTGCTTGAGCTCCTTCCGGAACCAGTCGCGCAGGGGGACGCCGAACCCCTGCTTCCGCTTCTCCAACACGCGCGGCGGGAGCAGCGGGCCCACGGCCTCGCGCAGGATCCATTTGCCCACCCCGCCCCGGATCTTCAGGCCGGAGGGGATGCGCATGGCCAGCTCGGCCAAGCGGTAGTCCAGGAGTGGAACGCGCGCCTCCAGGGAGACCGCCATGGACATGCGGTCGACCTTGGTGAGGATGTCGCCCGGGAGGTAGGTGAGCAGGTCCACGCTCATCATCCGGTGCGCGAGCGACCCGTTCGGCACCTGGCGGAACCATGGATCGAGGAGCCGGTCGAACGGGTTGGCACGGGCCGTCAGAGCGGCCGAGCCCACGCCGCCCTCGCGCGGATCCAGGGAGCGGCCCACCCGACCCGCGTAGCGCCCCTCGGCATCGCGGGTCCAGTCCAACATCAGGTTCCGCCCGAACGTCGCCTGGGGCAGGCGCCGCACCAGACCGCCCAGCGCCGGGGCCAGCGCGTCGGGCGGCCCGCGCCGGGTGCGGAGCACCTCGTCGTAACGCTCGTAGCCGCCGAACAGCTCGTCCCCGCCATCCCCCGACAACGCGACCTTCACGTGACGACGGGCCAGCTCGCTGACCAGGAACGTCGGAATGGACGAGGGATCGGCGAAAGGTTCGTCGAACGCCAGGACGACCTGCTCGATCAGGGCGTCGACATCGGGACGCACGATGAGCTGTGTGTGATCGGTGCCGAGCGCTTCGGAGACGGCCCGCGCGTCGTCGGCCTCGTTGAACTCGGGCTCCTCGAAACCGATGGAGAACGTGCGCACCGGCTGGCTCGAGTGGCGCGTCATGTAGGCCACGACCGTGGACGAGTCGATGCCTCCCGACAGGAACGCGCCGAGCGGCACGTCCGCGATCATGCGGATGCGCACGGCATCCTCGATGAGGCGCTGGATCTCGGCGGTCGCCTCGGCCTCGTCCAGGCCGGGATCCTCGTCCCGTAACGGGGTCCACCACGGCTCGATGCGCACGCCCTCGCTCCGGCTCCACGTGAGGCGGTGACCCGGCGGGAGCTTGCGCACACCCTGGTAGATGGTCAGCGGATCGGGGACGTAGCCGAGCATCAGGTAGAGCGCCAGCGCCTCCTCGTCCAGCTCGGGTCGGAAACGATCGAGCGCCCGGATGGACTTGAGCTCGGAGGCGAATGCCACACCGCCCGCCGTCTCCCAGTAGTAGAGCGGCTTGATGCCCAGGCGGTCCCGCGCGACCAGGAGCCGTTCGGTGCGATCGTCCCAGATGGCGAAGGCGAACATCCCGTTCAGGCCCTGGACGACGTCGACGCCCCGCTCCTCGTAGAGATGGACGATGGCCTCGGTGTCCGAGTGCGTCGCGAAGGTGTGCCCGGAGGCCTCCAGCGCGCGCCGCAGCTCCGGATGGTTGTAGATCTCGCCGTTGAAGACGATGGTGCAGCGCCCATCCTCCGACGAGATCGGCTGATGCCCGCCCGCCAGGTCGATGATGCTCAGCCGCCGCATGCCGAGCGCCACCCGCGGTCCCATGTGATAACCGCAGTCGTCCGGCCCCCGATGGACGATCACGTCGCACATCCGCTCCAGCGCCGCCTGCGGGGGCGCGTCCTCCCAACCGGCCCACCCCGCGATCCCGCACATCAGTGCCTGCCCTCCAGCATGCGATCATAGAGCTGTTCGAGGGCACCCACCGTACGCGGAACCGTGTACGCCTCCGCGCGGCGTCGCCCTTCCGCCCCCATGCGGGCCCGCAATCCCGCGTCCGCCAGCAAGCGCGACATGGCCTGGGCGAAGCCATCCGCGTCGCCGGCCGGGACCAGGAAGCCGTTGGCATCGTGCTCGATGGCGTCGGGCGCGCCGCCGACCGCGGTGGTGACGACGGGGCGGCCCATGGCCATGGCTTCCAGCAGCGTGTTGGGAAAGCCTTCGCTGGCCGAGCTCAGGAGCGAGACATCGAAGACCGCGTGCATGCTGGGGCGGCTGGCGCGCCGGCCGGCGAAGCGTACGCGCGCGCCCAGGTCCAACCGCTCGACGAGCGCCCGCAGGCTCTGCTCCTCGGGTCCGTCCCCGACGAGGACCAGATAGGCGTCCGGCCACTGCCGACCCACCTGCGCGAACGCCGTGATCATCATGGCCAGGTCCTTCTCCGGCCGGAGACGCGCCACCGAGCCCACCACCAGCGCATTCCCGGGCAGCGCCAGCTCCGCCTTGCGGTCCGCGATCCATCCGGAGGGCGGCGGCGCCAGGGCCTCGTCCTCGAGGAAGTTCGGGATCACGTGGATGCGATCTCCCGGAACCCGATCCTCCTCCGCGACGATCCGCCCCACGGTGCGCGAGTTGGCCAGCACGCCATGGGCCAAGCGGTACGACAGGCGATTCAATGTCCCCAGGCGATCCTGCGTGGGCGTCTTGAACCAGCGACGGCTGGCGAGCACGGTTGGAACGCCGGCCCAGCGCGCCACCGGCACGCCGAAGACGTTCTCGTAGATGCCCTGGGCGTGGAAGATCTGGATGCGCTCGCGCCGCAGGTACGCGGCCAGCGCCCGCGCCTGCCGGACGGGTGGGGGCTTGACCAGCGATCCGAGCGTGAACGTCTCGATGGGGATGCCGGCCGCCCGGTATCGGGCCTGTAGCGTCCCGCGTTCCGAGAGGGCCACGACGCGCAGATCGAAGCGCGAGCGATCCAGATGCTCTGCGGTCCTGACCGCGTTGAGCTCCGTCCCCGCCTCCTCGAACCCGTCGACGCAGAAGACGACCGGGATCATCTCGGCGTAGCGAATGCGTAGGCGGGCAGGGGCCGCCCTCCCATCGGGGGAACGAGGCCCGCCCGGGCCGCCTTGAACTCCGCGGCGCGGCGCTCTCCGAGCGAGGCGGCCGCGTAGATGGTGGCGATGTGCACGTACAGGAACGACAGCAGCGCGAAGGAGCCGAAGATCCCGGCCACCAGGAACGCGATCAATGCGTTCTGCAGGAAGCGGATCTGCATCGCCAACCCGGGGTCGTAGCGTCGGAGCCGCCGTCGAGCACGCGAGGCGTGGCGCATCACGGAAACGATCAGCGCGAGGAAGAGAGCCACGCCGATGAATCCGGTCTCGGCCGCGAGGGTCAGGTACGTGGAGTGGGCATCGCGCCCGCCCCGCGCGGAGATGGTGATGGAGACATCGAAGCGGGTGGCCTGCCGGTGCTTGATGCGGTACGTGCCCAGGCCCCACCCGGTCACCGGCCGGTCCATGAAGATGCCGGCCGCGGTCTTCCAGATCTCGAAGCGCCCCTCGGCGGAGTTCGAGTCGTCCAGGGCCGTCAGGTCGCCGCTGGAGGCGGCCTTGAGGCCCAGGAAGCGGTCCAGGATGTCGGACGGGGTGAACATGGCCACCACGCCGACCAGGAAGACGAGGCCGCTGATGGCCCGGAGCTTCTTGTGGTGGCCCGCCACCGACAGGAACACCATGGGGATGAGGGCCAGCATGGCGCCGCGCGACTGCGTGATGATGATCACGAAGCCGCACACCCCGACGGACGCGAGTGCACCGAGACGGGCCAGGTGGTGCCCCTTCTCCTGCATCATGTAGAGGGCGATGCCGAGCGGGAAGAAGGTCAGCGCGGCCAGATCGTTCGGGTTCTCGTAGATGTAGTTCCAGATGGCGCGCCCGAAGAGGGTGTTGCCCCCGGTCACCCAGTTGAGGATGGAGCCGCGGCCGGGATAGACCAGGAAGCTGCCCAGGAACACGAGCAGGAAGAGGCGCAGGCGGGGCACGTCCGTGAGGACGTTGACCGCCACGAACATGATGGCGCCCACCTTGGCCAGCTGGATGACGGTGTTCCAGGTCGACAGGGGATCCGCCGACAGGGTCCACCCGACGAGGCCCCACAGCACGAAGCCGCCGAAGATGAAGACGATCGGCGGCGCCTTGATCCTGCCCTTCTCGCCCGCGAGGCCGAGCAGGGCCAGCGCCATGGCCTCCGTACCGAGCGGGATCCGGGACGTGACCAGCGAGATGATGTAGACGAGGAAGGCGGCGTAGGAGATCGACCAGCGGACGCCCTTGAACCAGCCGAAGAGGTCGCTCTCGGCGACGTCCTCCGCGGACCGCTGCTTCCGGGAACGGCGCGCGGGGCCGGACCAGCCGGCACGGACTCCTTGGTTCACGGATACGCTCGACACGTCCGCCTACGGTCCTCCACCGGCCGCCGTCCGGCGGCCCGGGCTGGGTTGAAGATCCACTCGGGGGTCCCCCCCGCAAGCGGCGTCGGCCCCGGGTGGGGTGCCGGCGCCGCGTTGCCTGCTATGACAACCCCGTCGGGGGCAGCGCGGTCCGACCGCCCGCACCCCCCTCGGCAGGATCCGGACCGCGCCCGCCCGCATCCGCGCCCCCCGCTCCCGGGCGGTCCGCTGTGGCCCCCGGGGCACACTTCGAGGCTCGCGCGCCCCACGTCCGTCGCCCGGTTCCCAGGCGCAGGCCGGCCCTCGCCGCGGACACGGACGCGCCGGGACGAGGCGGCTACGCGGCTCTCCGCAGCTGGACGATGAGGTTGGTGCGGTAGCGCTCCAACGCCGGATTGCGCTCGAGCATCCGGAGCCAGAGCAGCTCGGCCAAGGCCAGCGGGGGCACGATGGCCGTCTGCGCCGTCGTGGTGACCCGCGCGATCCGCACCACCTCGAAGCCGGTCCGCTGGGCCAGCGCCTCCACCTGCTCCGCGGTGTTGGCGCGATAGAAGGTAGGATAGACGTCCTCGCTCTTACGCCGCTCCAGGACCGAGATCAAGGACCCCTTCAGGCCCTCCGGGAGGGCTGCGGCGATCCGCGCGATGTAGCCGTGGAGGTTCGGCGTGTGGAAGACGAAGGAACCACCAGGCCTCAGGACCCGCTGGATCTCCGAGAACTGGAGCGCCGGCTCCTCCAGGTGCTCGACCACCATGTTGGCGCTGACCAGGTCGAAGCTGCCGTCCTGGAAGGGCAGGCGCGAGACGTCCCCCACCACCTTGGGGCCGATCGTGCGGTGCTTGCGCAGCGCGGCCTCGTCCAGCTCCAGACCCACGAGGAGCGGCACGGACGAGACGAGCTCGCGCTCCTCCGCCTCCTGCCACTCGCGCAGCAGGTGCCATCCGCATCCCAGGTCGAGCCAACGCGGCCGCTCGGCGGCGAGCTCGCGGAGCGCGTCGTGGTACCGGCTCTGCGTGTGCCGCAGGCCCGGGACGATCCTCCGCTCCATGGCGAAGTACACCTGATACAGCCGCTGGTAGAGACCCACGCCATCCTCTGCTGAGACCGCGCGGCCCGGGTCGGGCCACGTGCTGCCTGCTGTCCGCCGCCCACCGGGCGGGAACCGACCGGGGCCTGGTCTGCATCTTCCATGCTCACCGGGGCCCGGCGGCGCCGGACCGGAATATGGGCGCCGGTCGCGTGCAGGCCACCCCGCCCCCACCGCGGCCTACGGCTTGCTCGCGCCCGGGGGCCGCTCTAGAGTCCGACGCCCTTCCGCCGGAGCCTGTCCCCGTCCCGATGATCGAGTCCTTCCACCTGCATTCGACGGGCACCGGCCCGCCGCTCCGGATCGGGGTGATGATCGACGGCTCCGAGCTGATCGACCCCTTCGCCGAGGTCCTCCGCCACATCCGCGACGCCGACTTCGCGGAGCTGGCGCTCGTGATCCGTCATGTCCCCCACGCGGTCGGAGGAGACCTCACGGGCTCGCGGCCGGTCCGCTGGGCCAAGGCCCTGGCCGACCCCAAGCGTCGTCGCCAGCTCCTCTACTCCCGCTACCTGCAGTGGGACGCCGCGCGGAATCCGGCAGCGGCCGCCACCCTCGACCTGGTCGACTGCTCGGACCTGTTCGAGGGCGTGCCCGAGGTCGCGGTCACTCCGCTGGGCAAGGGCTTCGTCCACCGATTCCCGGCGGATGCGCTCGCGGAGATCCGCTCCCGGGATCTCGACGTGATCCTGCGCTTCGGCTTCAACATCCTCAAGGGCGAGATCCTCGACGCCGCCCGCTACGGCATCTGGTCCTACCATCACGGCGACAACGACTTCTATCGCGGTGGCCCCCCGATGTTCTGGGAGGTGGCAGAGGACGCACCCCTGACCGGAACCATCCTGCAGGTGCTGAACGAGACCCTCGACGCGGGCCTGGTCCTCGCGAAGACGCTGGCGCCGACGGAGCTCGGGATGTCGCGCGCCGCCAATCTTCCCGCGGCCTATCGCGCCGCCGAGCCGATGGTCATCGAGAAGCTGCAGCGGCTCCACGAGCGCGGGTGGCAGGCCGTGCAGGCGGAGGCGGTGCCGGCGGCGCCGTTCCAGGGGCGCAAGAAGCTCTACCGCACGCCCGACAACCGCGAGATGGTCGGCTTCCTCGGCGGAAAGCTGGGCGAGGCCGTGCGGCGACGACTCGCCCGCGACCCCCGTCTGCGCCACTGGCAGGTGGCCCTGCGACCTCGGGCCGGCCACGCACCGTGGGAGGGTACCTGGCGCGACTTCCGCTGGCTGCGCTCCCCGCGCGGACACTACTACGCGGATCCGTTCCTGTTCGAGCACCAGGGCCGGGCGTGGCTCTTCGTCGAGGACTTTCCGTACGCGGACGAGCGCGGTGTCATCGCGTGCGCCGAGATCGCGGCCGACGGCCGCGTGGGCGAGTTCCGCACGGTGCTCGACCGCCCCTACCATCTGTCGTTCCCGTTCGTGTTCCAGCAGGACGGCTCGATCTGGATGATCCCGGAGGCCCTGCGCTCCGGACGCGTGGAGCTCTATCGAGCGACCTCGTTCCCGTTCCGGTGGGAGCTCGACCACGTCCTGTTCGAGCGACCCGGTCTCGACACGATCCTCCACGTGGGCGAGGACGGCAGGCACTATTTCTTCACGAGCCTGCGCAACCGCCCCGGCGCGCATGCCCACCTGTATCTCTTCACCGCCGATGATCTGCACGCGCCGTGGCGGCTCCACCCGGCCAGCCCTCTGAGCCGGGACGCGCGCTACGCGCGCAATGCGGGCGCGCTGTTCCAACAGGAAGGGACCTGGGTGCGGCCCAGCCAGGACACGACGTTGTGGTACGGACGTCAGACCCACTTCCACGCCATCGAACGCCTCACGGCCACGGAATACCGCGAGCATCTCGTGGGGACGCGCGGCGCGGAGTGGGGCGATTCCCTGGTCGGCACCCACACGTACTCCCACAGCGCGCGCTGGGAGGTCATCGACGGCATCGCGCTCGTCGATCCCATGCAACGCGGCTGACCACCCTCCCACCCGGACCCCCCTGATGCGACGCGCCGGCCGCCACTTCCTGCAGCTCCCCGGGCCCAGCAACGTCCCCGACCGCGTGCTGGCCGCCATGCACCGCAACACCATCGACCACCGCGGCCCGGAGTTCCAGGCGTTGGGGCTGCGGGTGCTCGAAGGCTTGCGCCACCTGTTCGGCACGGAGGGGCGCGTCTTTCTCTATCCCTCGTCGGCGACGGGGGCCTGGGAGGCGGCGCTCGCCAACACGCTCTCTCCCGGCGCGCGCGTGCTGGTGTTCGAGCGCGGCTTCTTCGCGGAGCAGTGGGGGCGGGTGGCCGCGCGGCTCGGCCTGGACGTGGTGGCCGTCCCTGGGGACTGGCGCCGCGGCGTCACCGCGGATGACCTGCACGCCGCGCTCGCCACCGATCCCGATCGGCGCATCGCCGCCGTGCTGGTGGTCCACAACGAGACCTCCACCGGGGTGACCACGGACCTGGCGGCGCTGCGTCCGGTGCTGGACGCCCTCGCGCACCCGGCCCTCCTGATGGCGGATACGGTGTCCTCGTTGGCTGCCTGTGACTACCGTCACGACGCCTGGGGCATCGACGTGTGCGTGAGCGGCTCCCAGAAGGCGCTCATGCTGCCGCCCGGGCTCGCCTTCGTCGCCGCCGGACCGCGCGCGCTGGCCGCCGCGGCGTCGGCCACCGCCCCGCGCTCCTACTGGAGCTGGAGCGAGCAGACGCGCTTCAACGACGAGGGCTTCTTCCCGTACACGCCCGCCACCGGGCTGCTCTTCGGCCTGGACGAGGCGCTCACCTTGCTCGCGCAGGAGGGGCTGCCGGCGGTCTTCGCCCGCCACGCGCGCCACGCCGCCGCCGCCCGGGCCGCGGTCGAGGCCTGGGATCTGGAGTGCTTCGCCGAGCGCGCGCACGAGCGCTCCGTGGCGGCGACCACGGTGCTGCTGCCCGCGGGGCACAGCGCCGATGCCCTGCGGAGCGTGATCCTGGAGCGCTGCGACATGTCCATCGGCGGGGGGCTGGGGCGGCTCGCCGATCGGGTGATCCGCATCGGACACCTCGGCGACTTCAACGATGTCATGCTGCTGGGCACGCTCGGGGGCGTGGAGCTGGGGCTGCGGGTGGCCGGGATTCCCCATCGCCCCGGCGGAGCGCAGGCGGCCCTGGCGCTCTTGGCCGACACCGCACCGCACGGGGTGGATTCAACCGCGCTCGGCTGAGCCCGACGGTCCTTCGCGCAGCCGGTGATCCAGCCGCGCGCGCACGTCCGGCCACTCGTCGGCCAGGATGCTGAACATGACCGTATCGCGCACGCTGCCGTCGCGCCGGGGCTGGTGGTGGCGCAGCACACCGTCCCGTCGGGCCCCGAGCGCGGCGATCGCCCGTTGCGAGCGCGCGTTCAGGATGTCCGTGCGCAGCCCCACCACGGCGCACCCGATCCGCTCGAAGGCGTGCGCCAGCAGCAACCGCTTGCAGGCCGGATTGACGTGCGTCCCCTGCCAGCGCCGACCGTACCAGGTGTAGCCGATCTCCACGCGGTCGATCGACGCCACGACGTCGTGGTAGCGCGTCGACCCGATCACCGATCCGGTGTCGAGCTCGCGCACGACCCAGGGGAGCATGTGGCCCGCCTCCTGCCCCTCCAGCGCGGCGCGCACGTACCCCGTCGTCTCGCCCGGCGCCGGCACGGACGTATACCGCAGCGTCCACAGCTCTCCGTCCGCGGCCGCCGCCTCCAGCGCGGACACGTGCTCCAGCGTGAGCGGCTCCAGGCGGACACCGCCCGCCTCGAGGGTCACCGGTTCCAGCGCGATCACGGGTCGGACTCCGGAAGCAGGTCTGGACGAGCGGCCCGCGCAGTGGACGCGGGGTCGCTGGAGTCTCGGGTCAGCGGCCCCCCCGGCACCAGGAGCATCGCGGTCCAGGAGGCGAGGACGAGGGTCCCGCCCCACGCGGACACCGTTCGGGTCCAGGCGCCGGCCCCCAGCCCCTGCAGGACCAGCGGAAGCGTGAGGACCCCCACCGCACCGAGGTAGAGCCAGCCCCCGCGGGAGCCCGGCACCCCGCGACCGGACAGCGCCAGCCCGCCCAGAACGGGGCCCAGCACCAGGAAGTGGATCGCCCCGATCACCACCGGATGGGTGTCGGGCAGCACGCCCAGCGCCATGCCGGACAGGCCGGCCGCCACCAGGAACCACGCGGCGCGCAGCCAGGCCTCGCCGGACGCGGTGCGCGCGGCGGCGGCCAGACCCAGGCCGTACGCCAGCAGGGCCGCGCGCGCCGGAGCCGCCGGCCAGGCCCCGAGCGCGGCGGCCCCGAGGAGGGCCGTGACGCCCCAGGCCGGCGCATGGCGGACGGTTGCGCCCTGCGCGAGGAGCGCGGAGGGGACGGCCACCCCGAGCAGCAGGATGGCGAGGAAGGTGGCGACGAAGGCGTAGGCGGTCGCGGGATCGGAATCCAGCCGCAGCGCGATCATGGGGACGCAGGCCAGCGCCGCGACGACCGCGGGGAGGACGGGCGCCAGGAGGTCGCGCGCGGCCCAGGTGCGCGCGCGCAGGCGCGCTGCCGACGTCAGCCACACCGCACCCACCACTGTGCTCCCGGCGATCGCCTCCGGCCCGTACCCCGCGCGCAGGAACCCCACGACGGCGACGGACGTGGCAACCGCGTACAGCACACCGGTGCGCCCGCTCGGCACCGGCGCTCCCGCCCTGCGCCAGGCCCGCCACGCGAGCGGCAGGAGGATGCCGTAGTAGCCGAGGTGCGAGTGCGCGTGGCGCAGGTGGGCGAAGTCGAGTGGGAGCGCCAACCCTCCCGCGAGCGCCCAACGCAGCCACACGCCGAGGCCCAGCGTGCCCAGCAGCGCCGCTGCGACTCCTGCTCGGATCCATTCCTCGCTTCCGGGAACGCGCATCGCGGGAGAAGCTCGGGCACCCACGCGCCCGCCGCCACCCGACCACCCGGGTGGACGGCCGCGCCGGCGCCTGGATACCATTGGCCGCATGAACTGGCACGTCCCCGACGGCGCGCTCACCGAACTGAGCGCGGCCCTGCTGCAGTTGACGGTCACGACCGGGCTGGGTCTGCTCTGCCTGGGGCTGTACGTCCGCTACCGCAAACCCTGGTTCCGCTGGTGGGCCGTCGCGTGGGGGCTGTACGCGCTCCGGCTGGTGGCCATCCTCTCGTTCCTGCTGAACGAGCATCCCATCTGGCTCTACTGGCACCAGGTGATCACCGGGTGGACGGCGCTCACGCTGCTGTGGGCGGCACTCCAGTTCTCGCGGCGTCCGGAGTGGCGGGCCAGCTACTTCCTCTTCGCGCTCTTCCCCCCGCTGTGGTCGTACATCGCCATCTACCGGCTCGACCACTTCCTGTGGGCGGCCCTGCCCGCCGTGCTCTTCCTCAGCATCGCCACGCTCTGGACGGGCGCCGTGTTCTTCGTGCATTCCCGCCGGGTGGGCTCCCAGGCGGCGCGCTGGCTGGCGCTCGCCTTCGCGCTGTGGGCGCTCCACCACCTGGACTACCCGCTCCTGCGGGCCCAGGGGGCGTGGACGCCCTGGGGCTACTACCTGGACATCGTCTTCGAGCTCAGTGTGGGCCTCGGCATCCTGCTGCTCGTCCAGGAGGATCTCACGCGCGGCCTCGAGACCCTGTCGGCCCTGTCGGGCGACCTGCAGGGCGCATCGGCGGGCGGCGACGTGCGCGGCGTGCTCGTGGAGCGACCGCTGACGCTGCCGGCCGTGCGCGGCACGGCCCTGCTGCTCGCCGAGGAGCAGACCCGCTTCCACAGCGCCGCGGGCGTGTGCGCGCGGTGGACGGACGCGTCGGGACTGGGCGCCGTCCTGGCCGCCACCCACCGGGTGCTCGAGCACGGGGCGCCGGAACGGCTGCGCGTCGGCCACGCCGACAGCGGCGACGAGTTCGTCTCCGTGCTGCCGATCGTCGCCGGGGGCCGCACCACCGGAGCGCTGGTGATCGCCAGCGCGGCGCGCGATCCCTTCACCGCGCTGGACGATCGCTTCCTCGAAGCGCTCGGTCAGCAGATGGGTGCGGCGCTGGAGAGCGCGGCGCTGCACCGACGCCTGCGCGAGCGCACGGCGGCCCTCGAGCGCCTCTCGGCGGGCACCGTCCGCCAGCATGAGGAGGAGCGCAAACGGCTCTCCCGCGAGCTGCACGACGAGACCGCGCAGGTCTTCGCCGCGCTCAGCCTGGAGCTGGGCGCCCTGCGCGAGCGGGCCCCGGCGGACATCGCCGAGGGGATCGGCACGGCGCTGGGCCTGGTGGGGAGCGCCATCACGTCCATCCGGTCCGTGGCCGAGCAGCTACGTCCCGCGCTGCTGGACGATCTGGGGCTGCTGCCGGCGCTCGGGGCGCTCATGGACGATTTCCGGCGCCGGGGCGGGTTGCGCGTCACCGCCGACCTGCCGGCCGAGCTGCCGCCGCTCAAGCCCGAGGCCGAGCTGGCACTCTTCCGTTCGTTGCAGGAGGCGCTGTCCAACGTCGCGCGCCATACGGCGCGCGCCGAGGCCCGCGTCGTCCTGACGCGCAACGGCCGGAAGGTGATCCTCGAGGTGGCCGACGCGGGCGGTGCCCGCCCCGAAGGCGGCCCGGATGGCCCCGGCGGCGCCGGACTCGCCGGCCTGAGCGAGCGCGTGGGCTCCATCGGAGGCCACCTGCACTTCTCCCCCGCGGCCGAGGGATCGGTGTTGCGGGTCACCCTTCCCGTGGAGACAGCATGAGCGGCGACGCCGACACCGGGATCCGCATCGTCATCGCGGACGACCACGCCGTGGTGCGCGAAGGCATCCGGCGCGTGCTGGGGCAGGCGCCCGACCTGCGCGTGGTGGGCGAGGCGGCCTCCGGGGCCGAGGCGATCGAGCTGGTGGGCTCGCTGGATCCCGACGTGCTCATCCTCGACGTCACCATGCCCGGAGGGACGGGGCTGGATGTGACGCGCACGCTCCGGGACGACGGCCGCACGCTCGGGATCCTCATCCTCAGCATGCACGAGCGGCCCCAGTACGTCCTGGAAGCGGTGCGGGCCGGGGCCCACGGCTACGTGCTCAAGGACACCCCGCCGCAGCAGCTCCGCGAAGCCGTGCGCGCCGTCGCGGCCGGTCGCGAGTACTTCCCCACCTCCGTGGCCGGGACGCTGGGCCAGGCCCTGGAGAGCGAGGCCGAGCAGGCCGAGATGCGGCACCGGCTGGGACAGCTCACGCCCCGGGAGATGGACGTGCTGCTCGGCATCGCCGCGGGACAGACCAACCGCGAGATCGCCGAAGCGTTCGGGATCAGCCCCCGCACCGTGGAGACGCACCGCGAGAGCCTGATGAACAAGCTGGAGGTGCGCACCGTGGCCGGCCTCACCCGCCTCGTGATCGAAGCGGGTCTCGACGGCTCGGGAGACGCTCCGCCCCGTCCGTAGATGTACGGAAGGAGGCGTCCGTACTCCACCGAATGACGGACCGGGGTGGCGCCCTCCTATTTTCCAGCCACCGGGGCGGAAAGCCCGTCCCCCGTCTTCTCCAGGACCGATTGTCGTGCGCATCCTCCGAGCGGCGTCTCGCTCCCTCCCGCTTTTCCTCCTCCTCGCCCTGTCCACCCGAACCCCGCTCGACGCCCAGCTCCGCATCCGCAGTGACAGCCTGCGCGGAGATACGCTGGTCTATCTGCTGAAGCCCATCGAAGTGACCGCGACGCGCACGGCGCGCGAGGTCTTCCTCACCCCCGCCCCCGTCAGCGTGGTCACCGCCGCGACGCTGCAGGATCGCAGCGCCGAGACCGTGACCGACCTGTTCCGGACCCTTCCCGGGCTCGACGTGACAGGCGTGGGCGTGCAGCAGCCGCGGCCGGTGATCCGCGGGCTGCGCGGCCAGCGCATCCTGCTCCTGCAGGACGGGATCCGGCTCAACAACGCCCGGCGGCAGCAGGACTTCGGAGAGGTCCCCGCGCTGAGCGACGTTGCGACCGTGGAGCGCGTCGAGGTCGTGCGCGGGGCCGCCTCCGTCCTCTACGGCACCGACGCGATCGGCGGTGTCGTCAACGTCATCACGCGCCGGCCCGACCGGGAAGGCGTGCACGGCCTTGTCGGATATCGCTTCGGCTCCGCCTCCGAGCTGCATCGCACCAGCGCCCGTCTCAGCGGCCGTGAGGACCGGGTGGATTTCTCGCTCGGCGGCTCCTGGCGCACCGCGGGCGCGTACGAGGCACCCTCGGGAGCCTTCGGGGACATCACGCTGGCGGACGACGCCTCGGTGACCGGCACGGGCGTGGACGACCTCAGCCTCGATGGCCGGCTGGCGTTCCACCCGGCCGCGGGCCATGAGCTCTACGTCCGGGCCGAGCACTACCGCGCCGACGACGCCGGCTTCGGTCTGGTCGACCCCGAGCTGTACGCACCCGGCACGCCGCGGATCGACATCACATACCCGGAGCAGCGCTTCACGAAGGTGACGGCCGGCTACTCGGCGCAGGTGGGATGGGGGCTCGCCGATCGCTTCGACCTCACGACCTACGCGCAGGACAACGAGCGCACGCTCGCCTTCGACTTCTTCCAGAGCTTCGGCTTCCCCGGCGCCGGCATCACCATCGACACGGACAACTACACCGACCTGCGCACATTCGGGGGTCGACTGGAAGCCAAGAAGCTCATGGGATCGGTGCTGCTCACCTATGGAGCGGACGGGTTCCACGACGACTCGGAGAACACGGACCGCACCGTGACCACCGTGGCGGGGTTCGGTCCGCCCCAGGTCGAGGAGAGCGACCTCTCCAACGTGCCCAACTCCAGCTATCGCTCCCTGGGCGCCTTCGCGCAGGCGGAGTGGAACCTCCCCCGCGCGGTCACGCTGATCGGCGGCGTGCGCGCCCAGACGCTCAAGGCGAGCGCGGACGCGGCACCGGCCCTGAACCTCGGGCCGGTCGAGCGCACCGATGCCGCCGTGGTGGCGTCGCTCAACGCCATCGTCCCGGTGGCGGAGCGGTGGAGCCTGGTGGGCTCGGTGGGCCGGGGCTTCCGTTCGCCCAACCTCATCGAGTGGTTCTTCGAAGGGCCCGTGCCGGAGGCGGGAGCGTATCAGGTCCGCAACCCGGATCTCACGGCCGAGACCAGCCTGAGCCTCGACGCCGGGCTGCGCTACCAGGGAGGCCGGGCGGCGTTCGAGGTGTTCGCCTTCCGCAACAAGCTCTTCGACGGCATCCGCACCGAGGTGACCGGCGACACCATCCAGGGACTGGCCGCCTTCCAGCCCACCAACATCGACGAGCTGATCTATCGCGGTGTGGAGGCCTCCGCAGAGGCCCGCGTCGCTGCCGGCTTCACCCTGGCCGGGACGTACACCCACCTCTCCTCCGAGGACGCGTTGCGGCCGGACAGCCCCACCGGGGAGACGTTCTCCAACCGCGTGACGGGCACCCTGCGCTGGGATTCACCCGACGGCCGCTTCTTTGCCGCCTACGACGTGCGGCACAACGGCGAGCAGAAGGACGTGGACCTCGGCCAGAACCCGTTGGGCGAGGTCCTGCCCGCCTTCACGGTGCAGGACGCACGGCTCGGGGCCCGGCTGCGCCTGGGCGACCGCACCGAGCAGCGGATCACGCTGGGCGTGGCCAACCTCGGCGACCGGCTGTACGCCGAGTCGTCGAACGCGAGCTTCTTCCGTCCCGAGCCCGGACGGAACTTCACGATCTCGCTCGAGTCGGTGTTCTGAGCGTCGAGCGGGGGCTCCTCTGATACGCGGGCCCTCCCTCCGGGGAGGGCCCGTCGCGCATCGAGGACCCGGGACCTGTCCTCCGCGGGGCCGTCCGCCCTACGTTGCCGAGCGTCCCTTCCACCCCGGAGCGTCCGTGGAGCCGTCCGCTGCCCAGAACCGCCGCGCCGTCCTGGTCACCGGCGCGGGGGGTGCCCTCGGTGGGCACGTGTGCGAGGCGTTCGCGCACGCAGGCTGGCGGCTGGGCCTCGCCGCCTACGACGAGCGCGAGCACGCCGAGCTGACCCGCACGCACCCTGAGGCCGTGGTGCGGACCGTCGCCCTGCACGAAGCGGAAGCGGCCCGCTCCGGTCTGACCGGCCTCGTCGACGACCTGGGGGGCGTGGACGGGCTGATCCA
The DNA here is from genome assembly GCA_041390125.1 of Gemmatimonadota bacterium. Lineage (NCBI taxonomy): Bacteria > Pseudomonadati > Gemmatimonadota > Gemmatimonadota bacterium. The sequence continues at coordinate 25,516 of JAWKQN010000022.1, forward strand.
CCTGGTGGGCGGCTTCGCGATGAGCCCGGCCACCGAGAGCGACGGCGACGAGCTGGAGCGGATGCTCACGTTGAACCTGCGCACGGCCGTGCATGCCGTACGCGCCGTCCTGCCCCACCTGCTGGCGCGGGGGGACGGCTTCGTGATCGGGATCGGCGCCGCGCCCGGGCTCGAGGGTGGACCGGGCATGGCCTCCTACGCCGCCGGCAAGGGGGCGCTCATCGCCTGGCTGCGTTCGCTGCGTCGCGAGCTGGCGCCCCGGAGCGTGCGGGTGTCCATCGTCCATCCGCTGGGCGCCTTCGACACCCCGCAGAACCGCCGCTCCATGCCCGACACGGACCCGCGGACGTTCATCGATCCCGCCGAGATCGCCGCCACCATCCTGCACGTGGCCGACCGCGGCGCGCGCGGCGCCCTGGACGAGCTGCGCGTGCTCCCTCCCGCATGAGCGCCTTCCCCCGCCTCCGCGCCGCCCCGCGTCGCGCACCGCTCCTCGCCGTCCTGCTGCTCCTCACGACCGCCTGCGCCAGCGGGAACCCGCGCGGCCGGGACGACGTGTTCCGCGAGGGCAACGCCGCGACCGTGCAGGTCGACGTGCTCAACCTGAACTTCGCGGACGCGACGTTGTGGGCCCTGCGCGGTGGCCAGCGGGTCCGGCTCGGCATCGCGCGCGGCAAGCAGGAGGCGACGTTCACCATCCCCTGGGACTTCTCCATGCCGCTCCAGGTGGAGATCGATCTGCTGGCGGGTCAGCGCTGCTTCACCGAGTCCATCGATGTGGACCCCGGCGACGTCATCTACCTCGAGCTGCACGAGAACCTCGGCGCCTACTACCGCTGCCGCTGAGCGGCGAGGTCCGGGTGCCGACGCCCCGGGACGCGATCGCGCCGACCCCTCGTGCAGCCCAGGGGCACGGACGCCGGCGACCTGCGCTCGCGACCGGCCGGCGTCCGTAGCGGGACGGGCGTTCCGTCGTACGTTGGCGGATGGGTCGTGTGTCGCGCCGCACCCCCGGGTGGGGCGCCGCCCGGGGCGCGGCAGTCGCCGCCCGACCCTACCCAGAGACGTTCCCCTCTCCGGAGGCCGTACCGTGCGCTGCCGCATCCTGACCGCCGTTCCGCTGCTCCTGGGCCTGCTCCTGCCCGCTCCCACCCGGGGTCAGGCGGCGCCGGCGAGCATCTCGGGCGTGATCCTCGAGGCCGGCGGCCGCACGACGGTGGAAGGGGCGGAGATCACGCTGGTCGGGCTCCGGCGTCGCGTCCTCAGCTCCGCGCTCGGGGAGTTCCGCTTCGACGAGGTTCCCCCGGGGTTCGTGGTCCTGCATACCACACACCCGGGATACCGGGAGCGGACGGACACGGTAGGCCTGGCCCCCGGGGAACGGGTCGAGGTCCGGCTGACGGTGAGCGCCGAGGCCATCGAGCTGGAACCCCTCAACGTGGTGGCCCGGCGCGGCACCCTGGGGGCGGGCCTGACCGGCATGCACCCCGGCATGACGCGTAGCGAGATCGAGCGCGCCCTGCCGCGCGTGAGCAACCTGGGCGACCTCATCCAGAGCGCCAACGTGCCCGGCCTCACCGTCCGTGACCTCGCGCTGCCCGGTGAGTCCGGCCGCATCTGTGTGGAGCATCCGCGCGCCCGCAGCGGCCGCTTCGGACAGGGCTCCTGCCTGCAGATGAACGTCTACATCGACGGACGCCTCTCGCTCGATCCGCAGTTCGCCCTCGCGGATCTCCCGCCCGAGAGCGTCGAGCGTTTCGAGATCCTCTCCCCGCTCGACGCCGCCGCGCTGTACGGTGACGCCGGTCGCTGGGGCGTCATCCTGGTGGAGACGCACGCAGGCTCGGGCGTCGTCGAGCGCCGCCTGCCCTCCTTCGGGCGGGATGCCTATCCCGTCACCTTCCTGGTGTCGGGCATCGGCGCCTCGCCCGCCGACATCTACGACGGTGTGGCCGTCTTCACGTTCGATCAGGCGATCAACAACATCCGCTACGTCGAGACGACTTCGTGGCGCCCTGGTGTGCGGCTCGGGCTGCGGGCCCGCCCCTTCTCCTCGTTCCCCGAGGTCGAGGTGTCGGGCTTCTGGGTGGACGGCGCCTCGGACGGGCTGTGGTTCGAGGCCGGCGGGCCCGGTGTGCGGGAGCACCATGACCTGCGCACGCTCGGTCTGGACGTCACCGCGCGCTTCACGCTGACCCGCGGCGCGCGCTGGGACCTGAGCATCCTCGGGGGGCCGGTCTTCTCGTGGGAGCGCGTGCAGGTGACGCAGGTCGGCACCTTCCAGCGCAGCCCGCTGCTCGGCGCGCGCCTCGGAGCCCACATGAGCCGCTCCTGGTCCAGCACCGGCGGCGTCATCGGCGCGGATCTGGAGTGGGAGGTGCACCCCCGGGCGAGCGTACTGGTAGGCGGCCGTTGGCGTGCGCTCACGCTGGGCGAGCCCGACGCGGAGATCACGGTGGCGCAGGCCGCGGCGGGGGAGGACCTCCTGAGCCTGCCCGACACCCGCAATCGCTCCGGACGGCGTACGTTGGAGGTGGGTCTGGTCCTGCGCGCGGGAGGCTGACCCGACCCGCCACCGCGGCCCGTTCGGCCTCGGTGGCTGCGGGTCCGGTGGGACCCGGGCGGACCGCCGTCCCGGAGACGCTCAGCCGTAGCGGCCTTCGATGTAGTCGGCCGTGCGCTGGTCGTCCGGCGCGAGGAACATCTCCTCGGTGACGCCGTGCTCGATCACCTTCCCCAACAGCATGAACACGCACTCCTCCGACGCGCGCCGCGCCTGCGCCATGTTGTGCGTGACGATGAGGATGGTGTAGGTGCCGCGGAGCGTCCAGATCAGCTCCTCCACGGCCGCCGTTCCCTTGGGATCGAGGGCCGAGCAGGGCTCGTCCATCAGCAGGACGGTGGGCTTGACCGGAAGCAGCCGCGCGATGCACAGCTTCTGCTGCGCCTCGAGGGAGAGTTCCGTGGCCCTGCGATCCAGCCGGTCCTTGACCTCGTCCCAGAGCAGGACCTGACGCAGCGCATCCTCGACGATCGCCGCCTCCTCCGACGACGAGATCGAACGCCCGCGCTCGTGCAGCCGGTATCCGAACAGGACGTTGTCCCGGATGGAGAGAGGAAGCGGGTTGGGCCGCTGGAAGACCATGCCCACCTGCTTGCGCACCTGCACCAGCTCCACCGCCGGCCCGTACACATCGTGACCGAGGACTTCGATCCGCCCCGTGGTGCGGACGTACCCGAGCCGCTCCACGATCCGGTTGCAGCTCCGGAGCAAGGTGGACTTCCCGCACCCGGAAGGCCCGATCAGCGACGTGATCATCCCGCGCCGGATCCGCAGGCTCACGTCGAAGAGGGCCTGGAAGTCGCCGTACCACAGGTTCAGGTCGCGCGTCTCGATGGCGTAGCGCACCTGGTCGCCGTCGGGCGGCGCGAGACTCCGGGTCTCAACCAAAGCGGCCCTCCAGGTACTCCGCGGTCCGCCGGTCCTGCACCCGCCCCTCGAAGAGGGCCTCCGTTTCGCCCACCTCGACCAGGTCGCCCATCAGGAAGAACGCCGTGCGGTCCGCCAGACGCCGCGCCTGCTGCACCAGGTTGGTGACGAGGACGATCGTCAGCTCCTGCTTGAGCTCCTTCAGCACGTCCTCGATACGCATGGTGGTGACGGGGTCGACCGCGATGGAGAACTCGTCCAGCAGGAGGAGCTCCGGCTCCTGCGACAGCGCACGCGCGATGGTGAGCCGCTGCTGCTGACCGCCGGAGAGCAGGCTGCCGAGGGCGCCCAGGCGATCCTTCACCTCGTCCCAGAGCGCGGCCCGACGCAGGCAGCGCTCGACGATCGCGTCCAGCTCCGCCTTCGCCTTCACACCGCGCAGGCGCGGAGAGAAGGCCACGTTGTCGTAGACGGAAAGGGGCAGACCGACGGGCAGCGGGAACACCACGCCCACCCGCCTCCGCAGCGCGAAGACGTTGCGCCAGTGGCGGACCTCCTTCCCGTTGAAGGAGATCCGGCCGTCCACCCGCATCTCGGGGTTGAACTCGTCCATGCGGTTCAGGGCCCGCAGGAACGAGGTCTTGCCCGAGCCCGCGGGACCGATGATCCCGAAGATCTCGTGCTCGCGGACATCCAGGCTGACGTTCCGCAGCACGGCGTCGGGCCCGTAGCGGATCGTGAGGTCCCGGACCTCCAGCTTGGCGGGAGCCGCCGCGGGGGACGTCACCACTTCTTGCGGTTGCGCAGGTACATCCGGAACGCGATGGACAGGGCGTTCATGGCCAGCACGAGCGAGATCAGCACCAAGGCGACGCCGTAGGGCAGCTCTTCGGGTACGCCCGGCACCTGCGTGGACACGGCGAACAGGTGCAGCGACAGCGCCATCGTCTGATCGAAGACGCTTTCGGGCAGGAACGGCACGAAGAAGGCCGCACCCGTGAACATCACGGGCACCGTCTCACCGGTGGTGCGCGACACCTCCAGGATGATGCCGGTCAGGATCCCGCTGATGGCGTTCGGGAGCACCACCTTGCGGATGGTCTGCCAGCGCGTGGCACCCATGTTCCAGCAGGCTTCGCGGAACGCCATGGGTACCGCCTGCAACGACTCCCTCGTGGCCACGATGACCACCGGGAGGGTCATCACGGCGAGCGTGAGGCTCGCCGCCAGGATGCTGGTGCCCAACCCGAAGAACAGCACGAAGGCGCCCACACCGAACAGCGCGTGCACGATGGAGGGCACACCGGCCAGGTTGATGATGGCCAGGTTGATGGCGCGGGTCAGCCAGTTGTCGGTTGCGTACTCGGACAGGTAGATGGCGGCGGCCACGCCGATGGGGACGGACACGGCGAGCGCCACCCCGACGAGCCAGATGGTGCCCACGAGCGCCGGGAAGATCCCGCCCTCCCGCATCTGGTTGGTGGGCTCGGCGGTGAGGAACTCCCAGGAGATGGCGGGCCCGCCCCGGACGATCAGCACGCCCAGGATCAGCAGGACCGGCACCACCAGGATGAGGGTCATCAGGAGGAAGAGGATCCGGACCAGACCCTCGACCTGCTTGTCGCGTGCGTTGAGCGCGGTGGCCTCGAACATGTCCGACTACTTCCGGCGCACGCCGCGCACCACCAGGTCCGCGAGCAGGTTGATGGTGAACGTCACCGCGAAGAGCAGGATCCCGAGCGTGAACAGGGCCCGGTAGTGCTCGGAACCCTGCGGCGCCTCGCCCAGCTCCGCTGCGATGGTGGCGGTCAGCGCCCGCACCGAGTCGAAGGGACTGGTGGGGATGTTGATCGAGTGTCCGCTGGCCATCAGCACCGCCAGGGTCTCCCCGAAGCCCCGGCCGACTCCCAGCAGCACCGCGCCCACCAGCCCGTTCTTGGCCGCCGGCAACACCACCCGCCACACGACCTGCCAGCGCGTGGCCCCCATGGCCTCGGCGGCTTCGCGGTAGTGGTCGGGCACGGCCTTGAGGGCGTCCTCGGCGATGGTGGTCATGATGGGCGCGGCCATCAACCCCAGGATGATCCCGGCGTTGAGGACGTTCAGCCCCACCGGCTGATCGAACAGGTCGATGATCAGCGGGTTCATGATGGCGAGCCCGATGAAGCCCCAGACCACCGACGGGATGGCGGCCAGCATCTCCACCAGGATCTTGAGCCACTCGCGTGTGCGACCGCGCGCGAACTCGGCGATGTAGACCGCGGCGCCCAGCGAGAACGGCACCGACACCAGCATGGCCAGCCCGGTGACGCTGGCCGTGCCCGCGATCAGCGCCAGGGCGCCGTAGGTGGGGTTGCGGGAGGTGGGCCGCCAGGCGGGGGAGCCGAAGAATTCGCTGAAGCTGAAGCGGCCGGTCAGGAAGGGCAGGCCTTCCTTCGCGACGAAGACGAAGATGCCGATGACGAAGACGATGCCGCTGATGCCGCCGATGAACACGACGGCCTGCATGATCCGATCGACGTACCACTCCGCGGTGCGGCGATCGAAGTCCTGGAGCGTGGCGTCGGGGGGTGGGGGCGCTGCGCTCACCGGTGGCTCTCGACCCCCAGGGTCTCCATGAGCGCCGTGACGTGGTCGGCGACGGCGCGGTACAGGGCGGAGTAGCGCTCCGTCTCCGGCACACGCTCCGCCTCCTGGAGGGCGGTTCCCAGATCCCACGTCAGGGTCACCGTGCGGAACGGGATGTCCTTGATGTGATTGGACGCCTTGGCCCCGATCCCCACGATCACGTGGTAGTGCTTGGGCACGTCCAGGGCCTTGGCCAGCGCCACGGGCGCACCCTCGACGTGCACGCCGCGCTGTTGCAGGAACGCCAGCAGGCCCGGATCGAAGTGGTCGGCCGGCGCGTATCCCGCGCTGCGGAACCGGCCGGTGTCCGGATATGCCTCCTCGGCGAAGCTCTGGGCCATGCGGCTGAGCAGCGCTCCCCGCTCGTCGAAGAACAGGATGCGGTAGGTCTTGTGGCCTTTGCTCTCTCCGGTGACCTGGAACTGCGTCTGTTCGCAGAGGTTCTCCGCCTGATCGGCCACCCGCTTGATGACGCGTGCCGCCAGCAACGTGCTGAACAGGTCGCGGGTCTGGCGCTCATCCCGGTCGCCGGCCTGGGTGAGATCCCGGTAGGTCTTCAGGAACGTGGGGTCCACCTGCTTGGCCATCCCCTCGGCCTGGGCGGCCTTGGAGAGGTCTCCGGTGACGAAGGCCTCCACCGCGTTCCGCAGGGCCGCCCCGGCCTGATCGCCCAGGATGGCGATGTCGGCGGCGACACCTTCGGGAAGGGGAGCCGAGAGCTGCAGCAGCTCCCGACACGCCGTCACGGCATAGTCGCCGATGCGTTCGAGCGCCACGTTGACCCGCAGGACGGAGGACACCAGACGAAGATGGCCCGCGCTCGGCAGGTGGCGGATCACGAAGACGTGACAGAGATGGTCCAGATCGTCGATCTGACGGTTGACCGCCCGGTCACGCAGGATGGTACGGTTGGCGAGCACCTTGTCGTTGGTCGTCAACGCCCGCACGGCGTCGGCCACGTTCTCCGACACCCACTTCCCCACCTTGGCGACGCCGCTCCGCAAGGCCTGGGCGTCCTGCTCCAACCTCTGCTCGTAATGGGACATGCGGTCGCGGGTCCTGCCTGGAAGGGTGCGGGCGCCCCCCGCCCATGCGGGGGGCGCCCGGGTATCCTACGGTGTCAGGGCGTCAGGCGCAGGTGATGTCGTGGACCGGCGCGTACCCCTGCTCCTTGATGATGCACTGCCCGTCGGGGCTCTCGATCCAGTCGATGTACGCCTTCACGGCGCCGGTCGGCTGGCCCGACGTGTACATGATCAGCGGGCGGGCGATGGGATAGCTGCCATCGAGCGCCGTCTGGACGGTCGGCGCCACGCATCCGCCGTCCCCGCTCTCGATGCAGGGCATCGTCACGTGCTCGTTGGCGTAGGCCAACCCGCTGTAGCCGATCGCGCAGGGCGTGTTCTCGACCAGGTCCACCACGTCCTTGGAGCCGTGCATGTCGCGGGTCCCGAGGCGGAAATCGCCTTCCTCGCCGAGCACCTCGTCGCGGAAGTAGACGTACGTGCCCGAGTTGTTCTGGCGGCTGACCACGACGATCTCGTCGGACGGACAGCCGGGGACCGTCACGCCCAGGTCGGACCAGCGGGTGAACGTCCCGCCGTCTCCGTAGATCTGCCGCAGCTGCTCGCGCGACATCTGCGTGATGGGGTTGTCCGGGTGCAGGAAGATCGCGAGGGCGTCGAAGCCGACGATGTACTCGACCGGCTCGTGGCCGTTGGCGGTGGCCGCGGCGATCTCCTCCTCGCTCATGCGGCGGCTGGCATTGGCGATGTCCACCGTGCCGTTGATCATGGCGGAGATGCCCGTCCCCGATCCGCCCCCGGTCACCGCCACGGCCACGTTGGGATTCACCTCCCGGTAGGCCTCGGCCCAGGCCTGGGCCACGTTGACCAGCGTATCAGAACCTTTGTTCTGGATCACGACGCGGTCGCTGCCCCCCTCGCGGCCCGGACCACAGGCCAGGGCGAGGAGCGGGACGAGAACAATGGCCTTCTTCATGGCGTTCCCAGGGGTTTTGCGGGACGTCCGCCGGCGCTCGGAGGACGTGGCAAAGATCCCGGCGCCAGAATCACCATTCAAGGGCAATTCGGTAACGGAACGGTGACAACGACCCGCGGCCGCGCGGTCAGGGTCCCGGTGGCCCCGCCCCCACGGAGCCGTTGCCCGGGGTCGACGCCCTCCGAGGTCCCCGGAAGAGGATGAGGGTGACGTCGTCCTCCTTGGACGGCTGTCCGTCCCGCTCCTCCGCCATCCGCGACACGACCTGGCCGGACAGGCCGTCGAGGGCGCCCCGGAGCGGTCCCTTGCGGATCCCCGCCACGATCTCGCTCTCGAGCAGGTTGTCGAAGAGACCGTCCGTGGCGAGGAGGAGGGTATCGAGCGGCGCCAACCGGAGCGGGGGGCTGACGTCGATCCGCATCTCCCGGTTCCCGACGTGGTTGGAGATCACATGGCGCTCCTCGTGGAACAGCGCCGAATCGCCGTCGAGCACGCCCGACGCCACCGCATACCCCACCGGCGAGTGCGACACGGTCCGATACTTGATCCGCCCGCGGCTGCCGACGAGCCACATCTCGGAATCACCGGCATGGTAGGAGCGAGCCACGCCTCCGACCACCGTGACGACGGCCAGGGTCGTCGCGGCCCCCAGACCCAGGTCCAGGATGGCGGCGTTCGCCTCCTCGAACGCCCGCATGACGCGCTCGCGGAGCGGCACGTCCGGGCGTTCGGCGACGCGGGTCAGGTGTTCGATGGCGAGGTGCGAGGCCAGTTCGCCGCTTCGGGCCCCACCGACCCCGTCGGCCACGGCCAGGACGATCCCATCGTCCTCGATGGGGATGACCGCGGCCGCGTCCTCACTGACGCCAGCGTGTTGGGGGTGCGCGCGGCACAGCACGCCGATCCGGCCCCAGGGACCGTCCAGGGTGTCGACGACGCCGGCCCCGGTGTCGCGATAGCTGCGGGGAGTGGCGTTCATCCCGCGTGCGGTCCGAGCCCGTGGGCGCACCAGGGGCACCAGCTCCAGAACGCGCCGTAGATGCCGTTGTGGCACCGGCCACAGCGCTGTGTGGAGTCGGGCACCGGCCACGCGCGCCGCACCTTCGTGCGGCACCAGGGGCAGTAGCGCATGAACGGCATGAGGTCCTTTCGCGTGCAGGAAGGGTTGCGGCAGGTGGCGCTGTAGCGCCGGTCCGGGTACGCGCGACCGGACCCGTCGCCGATCGACGGTCCATAGCACCAGGCGCAGTACTTCCAGTCCTTCTTGACCCCCCGCTGACACCGCGGACACGTGGCGGGGAAGCGGCTCTCGCCGACGATCTGCTCGAGCTCCTGGCGACACCATGGACACCACGACATCGCTTCGCTGACGGGGCCGCCGCAGTGGGGGCAGCCGTGCACGGCTTCGACCGCACGCCCGTGCTCCCGCTTGAACTCCCGGAACCGCACGTCCTGCCAGCGACTCCCGTTCGAGCTGCGGCGCAGGCGCCGCGTCTTCTTGCGCGTCACATGCGCCAGCGCCCGGGGCTTGAGGCGTTGGAAGGCCGTGTACATCTGGTCGGCCGTCTGATAGCGCTTGCGGCCGTCCACCTCGATGGCGCGCAGGATGAGCTCGACCATCTCCGGATGCAGCCGCTCCTTCAGACGGCGCTCTCCGGGAAGGGGCCGCTCGAAGGGCCACTCGGGCAGATGGCCGGAGAACATCCGGTAGAGGACCAGGCCGGCGGAGAAGACGTCGGACCGCAACGAGGGCCGGCCCATCGCCTGCTCCGGAGCGATATAGCCCACGGTCCCGGATCCCGAGCCCCGCACCGTGCGCTGCACCACCTTCGCGATCCCGAAGTCCGTCAGACGCAGGCGGTTGCGCGGGAAGAGGATGAGGTTCTCCGGCTTGACGTCGCAGTGCACGATGCGGCGCCGATGCGCATACGCCAGTCCGTCCAGGAGCTGCTCGGCGTAGGCGAGGGCCGTCTTGGTGGCCAGGCGGGTCTTGAGCCGATCGTGCAGGGTCTCCTCGCCCAGCGGAGTGGCGATGACGAAGTGCCCGTCGATGATCTGGGCGTTCTTGATGGGCAGGATGTTGGGATGGTCGAGCGACGCGACCAGCCGCGCCTCCTGGCGGAAGACCTTGAGGAGCCGGTCCGACAGCAGGCGCGCGTGCGGCACCTTGAGCGCGACGCGCACGCCTTCCACGGTGTCCATCGCCAGGAAGACATTGGCGAAGCCACCGCGCGCCAGGCGCTTCTCGAGGCGGTACTTGCCCAGCCGCTGTCCCCCGCGCAGGGGTCTGGCTTCCTTGTGGGACGTCAACTTCCACCTGTCCGGTGTCTCACGGCGACCGTCGTACGGCCGTGCTACCCCACCCTGCAGGTCGGGGTCTCCGCGCGTCGCGGGGAACCTCACGGGCCGCGCTTCGAGTATGGGCTGGGGAGCAGGTTCCGGGAAGCACGGGGCCCGAGGCCGCCACGGATCCGGTCTTGGATCCCCCGCAGCCCAGCGCGGTCGCAGCCCGGATCCGGTCCACGAGGACCCACCTCGCGCATCACCCGCAGCCCACGGCCGTTGGCGAAGGCCACCGAGGATCATGGAACGCATCGAGATTCCCAATCTGGCGACCTACAGCCCCTTCTCGCTCTCCGACGTGATGGTGGGAGCGCCGCTGGCGGCGCGTCTCGTGCTCGGGGCCACGCCGCTGGGACGCGCCGTACAGGCGGCGGCCTTCATGGGCTACGCGGGCAGCGCATTGCTGGACTGGGCCGTCCGCATGGGCGTGCGGCGCGTGGACTTCGAGCGCGAGTTCGGCGCCGACGTGCATCGCCTGGACCCGATGCCGCGGGAGGTGCGCCAGCGGGAGGTCACCGCGCTGGTGGAGCGACTCAACGACGGCTACACGGACGAGCGGGTGCCGCGCGCGGAGCTGGCCCGTCGGGCGAACCGGCGGCTCACCGACTATCTCGCCACGCTCACCGGGCAGGTGGTGGAGACGAGCTCGGAGATCCGGGGAATGACGCTGGCCGGTGTGCTGCTGCCGTTCGCGCATGGCGCCTGCGACATCGTCTCGGGCGACATCGCCATCTTCCGCGACACCGGGGTGTTCGAGGGGCACATCCTGGCCCACGAGCTCGTGCACCGCAGGGGGTACTTCAAGGAGCTGCACGCGCAGGTGCTCGCCCACCTGGCCCTGGCGACGTCCGGGGATCCGGTGCTCGTGCAATCGACGCTCGCCGAGCGCTTGAACCGCAACGTGCAGACGCTCGCCAGGGAGGACCTCGCCGAGCACCGGCGCCTGGTCGAGCGGTCCGGCCTGCGGCCCGAGCTCGCCTCCTCCTTCCTGGCGGTGCTGCCGGAAGGCACCCGCAGCGGCGTCTCCGACGCGCTGCGTCAGCTCTACGACGCGCGCATGCGTCTGACGGGGCAGAACGGGCTCAGCGACTACTGGGAGGGATTCACGAACTTCCTGTGGACCTTCCAGCGCGGGACCGAGGCCCGCCAGCCGCGGGCCCACGCCCGCATCTAGGGAGAGCACCGCAGCGCGGACGCCGCCCCCCCGGGCCAGGTCGATGAGCGCTGGCGACGGGATTTCCTGCGTAGGGGACAGATGCCGGCCCCCGCCGGCGGGTCCCGTACGCCGTGAGGTCCCATGCGATCGCCCGCCCTGCTCCGACTCTGTACCGTGCTGGTCTTCGCCGCCCTGGCCGCCTGCGACAGCGGTTCGGACGGCACCGATCCGCCCGCCGTCACGGTGAGCGCCACCCCCACCTCCCTGGCCCTCCTGGTCGGAGACACCGCCACGGTCTCGGCGACCGTCTCGGGAGGATCGGCGTCCGTGGTCTGGACCTCGTCGGCCCAGTCCGTGGCGTCCGTGGACGCCCAGGGCCGGGTGCAGGCCCTCTCGGCCGGGACGGCCACCCTGACGGCCACGGCCGGCGCGGCGAGCGCGGACGTGTCCGTCCAGGTGAGCGCCGCCGCGCCGACCCTGTCCGTCGGAGCCATCACCCAGGGGGGGCAGCCGGTCGGCAGCGCCCCCCTGGCCGGGACCTTCCAGGTCTCCGTCGAATGGGACGGGCTGCCCAACACGTTCGAGGGGACCGTCACCATCCTTCTCGACGACGTCCCCTTCGGCCGCGCGCCCGTCTCGGGGGGCGCGGGTGGGGGCGGTGGGGCGGCCGCGGCGGCCTTCGTGCGCGGGCAGGCGACGGTGGACGTGCCCATGCCGGTCTCGGCGATCAGCGGCGACCTGCTGCAGAACGGAACCACCTCCGTCACCGCGGCGTTGGCCACCCTGCAGGGCGTCCCCGTCGGCACCGTTGCGCAGGGCGGCACCATCAACGCGCAGAACCCATCGGGCGCGACGCTCCGCCTCCGCGGATTGGGAGGCTCGTCCGTCGCGCTGAACGGCACGCTCTACATGCCGGGCGGCCTGGACGTGGAGATCCGCCGGGTGGGCCTGGACGGCCTGGACCTGACCGCGGCCGACCTCGAGCTGGTCGAGGTGCTCCGCGGTCCGCAGGGCACGCTCTACGGCGGAAATGCCGTGGGCGGCGTGGTCAACCTCGTCCTCCCCTCCTCGCAGACCCATCCGGCGGGGCTGGCGGGGGTGGAGGGCACCTTCCGCTTCGACTCCATCTGGGCCCGTCGGAGCGACGGATCGCGGGTGCGCGAGCCCGTGTTCGACGTCGTGATCGACGGCTCGCTCCGCCTGGCGGCGCCGTACGAGCTCGGTCTGGACTACGTCGGCCCCACCTTCGACGGCGCGTTCACGTTCCCGCCGGTCGGTGAGCGCTGGTATGGTGCAGGGTTCACGGCGGAGGAGATCGCGGCCGTGACCGGCTTCCGGTGGTCGGATCCGTCCCCCACCGTCGTGGACCTCGGGGCAGGCCTCACCGGGTGCGAGATGCGGATCGGCGACTCCTACGCCTCGCTCACCCCGTTCACGTCGACGGACGGCATGGCGGAGACCACCGGCCTCAGCCGGTACCTGGCCGCCCTCTGCCGCGACGCGATGGACAACACGGCGGAGCATCGCTTCCGCGCGGGCAATGTCGACTACCGCATCGGGGTGGACCTCACCGGCCCGCAGATCTCGTGGAGCACGGGCAGCGGATTCCTGGCGGACCGCGCCACGAATCCGGCGGGTTCGCTGGCGGCCTGGACCGCGAGCGACGCCGCGAGTGGTCTCTCCCCGGAGACCTGGGCCCGGCTCGAACGCTACGCTCCGGGTCTCACGCCGGCGGATGCCTGCATCACGGGGGACGCGAGCGGCGGCACGTGCGAGCCCGTGCAGGTGCAGCTGTCCACACCGCTCCGCTACGACGCCTGGTCGATCTCCCCGAACCCGGGGTGGTACTCGCTCCAGATCGGCGCGGGCGACAAGGCGGGCAACCTCGGCCTCTCGACGGCGTTGCGGTACGTGCGCGACGAGGTCGCGCCCACGCTCTCCCCCACCGTCTCCTGGGACGGGACGCTGGCCGCGGGCCAGGACGAATCCTTCGCGGTCGATGCGAGCGACGACTTCGATCTGTACAAGGAGCAGATGTGGCTGGAGTACGGGACCATCCGGATCGGAACGCTGCCGGGTCGGATCTCGCTGCGGTTCGACGACATCTATGAGCAGTCGCATACGCTCGCGGCGACGCTGCGACCGTACGGCAGCCTGGAGACGGTGCAGAGCGCGTCGTTCCCCCGACCCAGCGGCACCATCCGGGGCCTGGAGCGCCTCCGCGCCCTGATCCGCGATGCCGGGGGCAACACCACCACCACGGAGCTGGCGCTGGGCGGCACGTTGAGCCCGCGCCCCGGCACCTTCGGGCCGGTGGGCGGGATGGATTGGTGGCAGATCAAGTCGGCTCCGACCGTCTGCGTGGACAAGGGAGGAGGCTGCGGGGCATCGCCCACCAGCGCGGCGCTCGAGGTCGAAGCCCGCATTCCGGCGGGGGCCAGCCTCCCCGTGGTCGGTGCCCGGTTCCTGATCGGCACCGCCGGCCTGGACGGCGCGGGCGACGTGTGGATGCCGCTGGGCACCGGCAGCACCGTCTCCGTGCAGGACAATGGGTCGTGGTTCCAGCACTACTTCCGGGAGACGGTGGATTTCAGCACGCTCCCGCTCCGCTCCGGCCAGCAGTACTGGCTGGCCGCCGTGGGCGTGGATGCGGACGGGAACGGGCTGCTGAGCGGAAAGGTCGCGCTGAGCCTCGACTTCCGCTTCTGATGCGCCTGGTGGACGAGCCGGTCCGGTGCCTGGGCCGGGCCGGCTTGTTCACCGTGCGCCCCCGGGCGCAGGTTGGGGCAGGCTCCGCCCTGTCGCGGAGGCCGGACCGAAGCCCCCCGCGCCCATGCTCCCGAGCCCCGATCCCCCGTCGTCCGGCGCCGTCACGCGCCTCCTGCTCGACCTCCGCGGAGGGGACGAGCGGGCCGTGGACCATCTGCTGCCCCTGCTCTACGAGGAGCTGCGCATCCTGGCGGCGCAGCGGCTGCGCCACGAACGACCCGGGCACACGTTGGGTGCGACCGCGCTGGTGCACGAGGCGTACCTCAAGCTGGTGGATCAGTCGCGCGTGGAATGGCAGAGCCGCGCGCATTTCCTCGCCGTCGCGTCGCAGGCCATGCGCCGCATCCTCATCAACCACGCGGAGGCGCGTCAGGCGGCGAAGCGTGGTGGAGGCGCCGCGCACGTCCCGCTCGACGAGGTCGCCGACCTGCTCACGGAGGCTCAGGTGGCCGAGCTCGTGGCGCTGGAACGGGCGCTCGCCGACCTGGAGCGCGTCAATCCGCGCGGTGCGCACGTGGTGACATATCGCTTCTTCGGCGGATTGACCTTCGACGAGATCGCCGAGGCCATGGGGATCGCCCCCATCACGGCGCGTCGGAGCTGGGATGCCGCGCGTGCCTGGTTGCGCCGGGCGCTCCGCGAGGACCTTCCCGGCTGGGCCGGCCCGGTGGACGGCGCCGAGGACGGAGCGCGGTGAGCCCGGCCGACTGGCGCCGGCTGGAGGAGCTGCTGCATGCGGCTTCCCAGCGGCCCCCGCACGAGCGCGCGGCGTTCCTCGCGGAGGTGACGGCGGGGGACACCACGCTGGCCGCCGAGATCATGAGCCTCCTCGACGAGCTGGACGCGGACCCCGCATTCCTCCAGACCCCGGTGCTGCACATCCGGGGAAGCCCGGCGGACGACGCGGAGGAGCGGCTGGGTCCCTACCGCATCGTCCGCCCGCTCGGCGGCGGGGGGATGGGCGATGTCTATCTCGCGGTGCGCGACGATCCCTACCAACTCGTCGCGGTCAAGCGCGTGCGGGGCGAGCTGGGAGGTCCGGAGGCGGATCGCCGCTTCCGCAACGAGGGTCGGATCCTCGCGGCCCTGAGCCATCCCAACATCGCACGCCTGCTCGACGTCGGCACTGATCGGGCCGGGCGTCCCTACGTGGTGATGGAGTACGTGCCCGGTGTGCCCGTGGACCAGCACGCCGATGCGGAACGCCTCGACATCCCCGCCCGCATCCGCCTCTTCCAGACGCTCTGCTCGGCGGTGCAGCACGCGCACCAGAGCCTCATCGTCCATCGGGACATCAAGCCCGCCAACGTCCTCGTCACCGAGGACGGGACGCCCAAGCTGCTCGACTTCGGGATCGGCAAGATCCTGGACGCGGATGCGGGAACGGTGGGACTGACGCGCACGGAGCATCGCGCGCTGACCCCCGAGTACGCGTCGCCGGAGCAGATCCGCGGGGAGGCCATCACCACGGCGACCGACATCTACTCCCTGGGCGTGTTGCTCCACGAGCTCCTCGGCGGTCGGCGGCCGTTCGGGGATGGAGGGCTCAGCGGGCGCGCGCTGGAAGACCGCATCCTGGAGCGGGAGCCACCGCCACCCAGCGCGGCGCTCCTGCGCGACCCGGACGCACAGGTGCGCGCACGCGGACGTGCCCTGACCGGCGACCTCGACACCATCGTGCTCAAGGCGATGCGCAAGGAGCCGTATCGGCGCTACACGTCGGCCGCCGCGCTCGCCGAGGACCTGCAACGTCACCTGGACGGGCTGCCGGTGCTGGCCCGACCCACCACGCTCGGGTACCGCACCGGCAAGTTCGTGCGACGCCATCGGCTCCCGGTGGGCATCGGCAGCCTGCTCGCCGTCACGCTGCTCGCCTCCACGACGGTCGCGCGCGCGCAGGCGCACCGGATCCAGGAGGAATCGCAACGCGTCGCGCACGAACGTGACAAGGCCTTCCAGGTCCGCACGTTCCTGCTGGAGACGTTTGGAGCCACGGGGCCCGATCTGCCGCTGGGCGGCAACGCCACGGCCCGCGCCCTTCTCGATGCGCGCGCTCGCACGCTGGAGGAGGTCGGCGACCCGGAGCTGCGGGGAGAATTCCTGGACGTGCTGGCGGAGGGCTACGAGAAGCTCGGGCTCTTCGAGGAGGCCGAGCGGCACGCACGCGCGGGGCTGCGGCTGCGCACCGACCTCTTCGGCCCGCAGCACGGGGACGTCGCCACGTCGCTCAACACCCTGGGCTGGATCCTCCACCAGCGTGGGCGCCTCGAAGAGGCGGACTCCCTCCTGCGCACGGCGGTGGCGCTGCGGCGGACGCTCCATCCGGAGGGACACGAGCAACTGGCGCGCTCGCTCAACGACCTCGGCGTCGTGCGTGAAGCCGCGCGCGACTACGAGGAGGCGGAGCGCCTGTACCGGGAATCGATGGAGATGCGGCGCGCCGCCCTCGGCGAAGACGACCGCGGGGTTGCGGTGACGGAGAGCAATCTCGCGGTCGTCCAGTATCGACTGGGACGCCTCCCGGAAGCGATCGGCACCGCGACGCGCGCGGTGGAGACCTTCCGGCGGGTCAGTGGCCCCGACCATCAGCGCACCCTGATCGTCGAGACCAACCTCGCCGCCTTCCGGGTGGCTCAGGGCGACTTCGACGGCGCCATCGACCTGTATCGGGACCTGCTGGCCCGTCGTACGCGCGTGCTGGGGCCTTCGCACGTGGACGTGGCGTTGACGATGGGCCACCTGGCGGCGGCGCTCCGCCAGGCCGGCGAGATGGAGGAGGCGCGCGCCCTCCTGGAGCGGAGCCTCGCGCTCCAGCGTGACGCCTACGGAGGCGACCACCCGCTGGTCGCATCCACGATGGCCAACCTGGCGCAGGTGCTGTCGCTGCGGGACGACCACGCCGAGGCGGCGCGGCACTTCCGGGAGGCGATCGCGGTGCGCGAGCGGCTGGACGGGCGCGCGGCGGTCCCCGCCGCCCTGCTGGAGGCGCTGGCGCTCGAGCTGGAGCGGCTCGGCACCGCCTCGGAGGCCGAGTCGTTGCGCCGGGAGGCGCTCGCCGCGATCAGCGCCCGGGCGGGCGCGGACTCCCCGCAGGCGGCCGGTGCCCGCTTCCGCCTGGGCGGCTACCTCCGGCGGAGCGGACAGCCCGCGGAGGCGACCCGCGAGCTGCGTACGGCGCTCGGCCTGTTCGAAACGGCTGCAGCACCCGATGCCGCCTGGGTACGCGCGACCCGCGCGGAGCTGGCCCTGGCCTACGCCGACGCGAACGCGTGGGCGGACGCCGCCACCCTGTACGCACAGCTGGAGGCCGAGGCGCTTCCCGACGCCGACACGCTCGCGGACGTCCTCGACGCCCTGGGCCGACGCATCCGCGCGGCGCGCTGAACGCGTCCGACCCGCGCGCCGCTCAGGATGCGGGCGGCGTCCCGAAGATCCGACCGAAGAAGTCGCCCGCCTTCCAGGTGGGCCGTGCGCGCCGCATGGCCACATGGTACCCCGTCAGGAAGTTCACCTGCGCGTGGCTCACCCCCGCCGCGAAGTCGAACCCCTGATCGGCCTCGTCCCGCGGCGTGTGATACACGTCCCGGCGCCAGGCGGCGTTGATGGCGGAGCCGTCGCGCTCATCACCCGTCTCGAACCCGCTCTTGATGAAGAGCGCCGGGATCCCCTGGCGGATGAAGCTGAAGTGGTCGCTGCGGATGAAGAGCACCTGCTCCGGGATGGGATCGGGTCCGATCGCCAATCCCATCCGCGCCGCCGCAGCGCGGACGTCGTCGTCCAACGTGGAGTGATCGGCACCGTAGGGGACGATGTCGCGCAGAGGATGGAACAGGAAGGGCATGTCCAACGAGAAGTTGGCGACGATGCTCTCCTGTGGGACCGTCGGATGCCGCACCCAATAGTCGGAGCCGAGCAGCCCCCATTCCTCGGCGGTGACGAAGAGGAAGACGACGGAGCGGCGCGGCGCTGCGGGCAGCGCGGTGAAGGCGCGTGCGATCTCCAACACGATGGCCGACCCGGACGCGTTGTCGTGAGCGCCGTTGTAGATGGAGTCCCCGTCGACGGCGACCCCGACGCCGAAATGGTCGATGTGCGCGACGTAGACCACGTGCTCGTCGCGCAGGTCGGGATCGGACCCTTCCAGGCGCGCCACCAGGTTGTGGCTCTCGACGCTGCGGTGGCGCGTCCGGGTGGTCAGTGTCGCCGTGACCGGGAGCTCCATCCGCTGCGGGACGCTCGCACTGGCGCGCGCCAGCACGGAATCCAGGGGCACGGGCGAACCGGCGAAGAGCACCTCCACGGCGCCGCTGTTCAGGGTCGCGGATCCCTGGATGGGGCTCTCGCCGGCGCTGGTCTCCTCGCCCCGGGTCCAGGCGAACCCTCCGCGCTGTGCGCGAGCCACGCTGACGTCCCAGCGGAAGCGCGGATCGTCGGGCGCGTTGAACGAGATCAACCCCACGGCCCCGCGTGCGGCGGCTTCGTCCCGCTTGACGCCGCCGGAGGAATAGTAGGCGCGCGGATTCGAGGGCAGGGACGGCGGCGCTCCGCTCAGGACCGCGACGATCCTCCCCTCCACGTCCAGCCCTTCGTAGTCGTCATAGCCGAACCCGGGGGCGCTGACCCCATAGCCCGCGAAGACGACGGGCGCTGTCACGGTGGCGTCTTCGCGGTTGGGGTCGGGCGACAGGTAGTAGTCCGTGCCATACTCCAGCGGGAGCGAGCGGCCCTCGCGCTCCAGCGTCATGCGGCTGGCGGACGCGTCCACCAGGCTCTCACGCAGCGTCACGGCCTGGCGGAAGCCCCCGTCCTCCCCCGCCGGCGCCAGTCCCAGGTCCCGGAGCTGCGTCTCCACGTAGCGCGAGGCCCCTTCGTAGCCGGGCGTACCCGGCGCCCGCCCGAGCAGGCTGTCGGCCGCCAGCGCGCGGATGTGGCCTTCCACCGCCGCGGGGCGCACCGCGGCCAGCGCCGCGTCCACCGCGGGCGAATCGAGCGCGACGTCCGAGGTCGGACCGTCGTCCGCGGGCGCGCAGGCCGTGAGGACGACGAGCGCGGCGGGGACCCGCGGGACGCGGCGCGATCTTGAACGGGGCATCGGGATCTCCAGGGTCGGGAGGGTCAGTACCGCCAACTCGTGAGGTCGGCGCCGCGCGGTGCGCTGCGCTCGATCCGGTCCACGATGCGAGGTGCGAACATCTGGATGTAGCGCAGCCGGGAGTACCCGTTCCCGCGCGTGTGATCCCCGTTCCAGCAATGCTCGGCACGGTCGCCGTAGTCGACCTCTCCGGCGTAGTAGGGATCGGTCGTGGACTCCAGGAACTCCTCCGCCAGGTAGACGGCGTTGTTGAGGTAGTAGTTGTCCATGTCGCCCACGTAGATGTGCAGCTTGCCCGCCACGCGCGGCCCCAGCGTCGTCCAGTCCCGCTGCAGGATGTGCGTGAGGTCGTAGTTGTCCCGCCAGTAGGCGGCCACCGAGGGGTCGATCTCCCCCGTGCGCTTGTCCCAGATGGGCTTGGGATACCCGTCCTCGCCGACCGGCGAATACACCGCCTGCCAGATGTCCCACTGGTCGCCGGAGCGCCCGCGGCTGGCGATCGCCATCTCGCGGTGGTTCATCTGCTCGAGCGTGGCGGTCAGGTGCCCCTTGTAGTTCCGGAATCCCGGGCGCGGGGTGCGGCGGAACGGCCCCTCCGTGTAGTAGGCGTTCCGGTCCTCGTACAGGTTCACGACCGTGTAGGCCCGGAAGTCGATGGGATCGGGACAGGCGATGAAGGCGCCGTTGTACTCGTCGGGATAGAACACCTGGGCGGCCATGGCCTCCCACCCGCCCGTCGATCCGCCGTACAGGAAGCGCGCCCATCCCTCCCCCAGCCCGCGGAAGCGCCGCTCGATCTCGGGGATCAGCTCGTACGTGATGGCATCGCCGTAGGGCCCCAGGTTGGCGGAGTTCACGGCATAGGAGTCGTCGTAGTACGGGTTGGCATGCTGGATCTCGATGACCAGCATCCGGGGGAAGTCCGGACCCGTCCACTCCTGGTGCAGGGCCCAGGCGGCGGAATCCTGCACATGGTTGTAGCAGTCCAGATCGAAGCGCGCGCTGTACTCGCAGGGCGTGTCGAGGTCGGGCGGCGTCTCGCGCCAGCCGCCGAAGTCGTACGGGAAGTGGCCGTGGAAGACGGCGAGCGGGTAGCGCGCCTGCGGGTGCGTGTCGAATCCGGCGGGCAGCAGGACGTGCGCGCCCAGGTACATGTCCGTTCCCCAGAACTCGGACAGCCGTTCACTCCGGATCCGGACGTGCTTCACGAACGGGGTCTCCGGCGGATCGGGGATCGCGGGGATGGTCTCGGTGAGCTCCAGGCGCAGCGGTGTCCGTGAGCCCGGGTCCACCTGGAGGGCCGCCGCCACCGAATGCAGGTTGCCGGGTTTGCGACTCCACACCTGCCCCTCGCCGCGGTCCGGCGGCAGCTTCACCACGTGTCCGTCCGAACGTCGGAAGGTCTCGTAGCGGTTCAGCAGCGCCTGCACGCGATAGGGTCCGGCCGGGAGCCCCCCGAGCGCTGGAACCGGATAGCCGAACGCGCTGCCATCCACCGTGCGGGTCGTGCCCGGCGCCCACCCCTCCACGTCCACGCCGAACACCTGTGCGCTGGTGACGTTGTCGTTGACCTGGAAGCGGGGCTCGCCGGTGGTATCCGCGGAGATGAGCAGGAGGAGCCGCCCGTCCACCGCGCCCTCCGCCGCGCCCTCGGGGAGCAGCACGTCGAACGACAGCGGCGCGGCGGCCGGCGGCCCCCCTCCCCCACCGCAGGCGAGCGGGCCCAGGAGCGGAAGCAGGAGGACCAGGCGGGCGGCCAGGGCCGGAAACCGACGCGGGGCGGACATCGTCGACGACTCCTTCAGGGGACGCAGCCCAGCGTCGAGCATGAGGGCGCCGGGCCGGATGGATCCTAGCGTGCGGCGAACCGCGCGGCATCCCCTGCGACGGTCCCGACCAGCGCCGCCGATCCCGGTCGAAGGACCCACCGCTCTACGCGAGGGGACACGAGATCCGGTTGCTCCCGCAGCACGTGGAGCGTGTTTCGGTCCGCGTCACCGTGCACGAACTCCCGGTGGAATCCGGGGCCCGTCCGCCCGATCCCGTAGGCTCTCGCCAGGCACGGATGTGGAATCCTCGAGGGCAGCACCGAACCCTCGTCCCCCCCGGAGCCACACACGATGCGCATCGAGCCTTCCTTCGTCCCGACCGCGCTGCTCGGCCTGTCGCTCGGCCTCGCGGCCGCCGGCTGCGCCACCAATCCCGCGACAGGCGACACGCAGCTCTCCCTCATCTCCGAGGAGCAGGAGATCCAGATGGGGCAGCAGGCCGCCCAACAGGTGGAGACATCCATTGGGCTGGTGGAGGATCCGGAGCTGCAGGAGTACGTCTCCCGGATCGGGCAGTCCCTCGCGGCCGAGTCGGAACGGCCCGACCTGCCGTGGAGCTTCCAGGTGGTGGACGATCCAGGCGTCAACGCCTTCGCGCTCCCGGGTGGCTTCATCTACGTCACGCGCGGGATCCTGGCGACCTTCATGTCCGAAGCGGAGCTGGCGGCCGTCCTCGGACACGAGATCGGGCACGTGACCGCGCGCCACAGCGTCAATCAGTTGAGCCAACAACAGGTGCTCGGGGGGCTGGCCGGGCTCGGCGCCGCCGTCTTCGATCTCGGCTCCACCACGCAGGGACTCCTGGGAACCGGTTTGAACCTGCTGTTCCTCAAGTACAGCCGGGACGACGAGCGGGAGGCCGACGAGTTGGGACTGCGCTACATGACGCGCGAGCGCTACGCTCCGCGCGAGATGCTGGATGTGTTCCGCACGCTCCAGCGTGTGGGTGAGAGCGCGGGAGGATCCGGAACACCCGGGTGGCTGTCCACCCACCCCGCGCCCGCGGACCGGCTGGAGCGGATCGCCGAGCGCATCGACCAGGACACGGTGGACCTCGCCGATCCGGTGGTGGAGCGCGCAGCCTACCTGCAGCAGGTGGACGGTCTCGTCTACGGGCAGGACCCGCGCAACGGCTTCTTCCGCGATCAGGTCTTCCTGCACCCCGAGCTGGCGTTCCGGCTCCAGTTCCCACAGGGCTGGCAGACGCGCAACCTGCCGCAGGCCGTCGTGGGCTCCAGCCCGGATCAGCAGGCGGCGCTGCAGCTGACGCTGGTGGAGGGCTCCTCCGCCTCCGCGGCCGTGCAGGCGTTCGGTGGGCAGGACGGCGTTCGCCTGGGCCAGGCCTCCACCACCCGCATCGACGGCCTCCCGGCGGCGGTCGGCGGCTTCGAGGCCGACGCGGAGCAGGGCACGCTCCGGGGCCTCGTCGCCGCCATCGAGTACGAGGGTCGGGTCTACCAGATCCTCGGATACACGGGCGCTTCGGCCTTCGCGAGCTGGGAAGGGACGTTCCGCGAGACGATGGGGAGCTTCGGTGCGGTACGCGACGCCTCCACCCTGGACGTCGAGCCTCGTCGCCTGGACCTGGTCCGGATCGGCACGGCGCTGGATCTCCAGGCCTTTGCCCGTCAGCACAGCCCGGGCGCCGACGTGGAGACGCTCTCGCTCATCAACGGGGTTCCCGCGGACGGCACGCTGGAACCCGGTACCTGGAAGCGGATCGTGGGCGACGCGCGCTTCGGCAACTGAGCGACGCGCATTCCGCACCCTGGCCCGCGGGCGATCCGGATGATGGCGGGCGGCCTGCGGCACGACGCCATCGTATGGCCCCCTGCACGTGTCGGGGGTTACGCTCCCACCCATGGTGGAAGAGATCTCGGTCCGCACGACGGGTCAGGGACTGCACGAGGTCACCCCTGCGATCCAGCGCGTGGTGACCGACGCCGGCTGCACGGATGGCCTCTGCACCGTCCTCATCCGGCACACCTCGGCCAGCCTCACGATCCAGGAGAACGCGGATCCGTCCGCGCGGCACGACCTGGAGCGCTGGATGGAGCGCATGGTGCCGGAGGGACAGGCGTGGTTCACGCACACGTCCGAGGGGCCGGACGACATGCCTTCCCACATCCGCGCGGCCCTCACGTCCACCACCCTGTCCATCCCGGTCCTGGGCGGCCGGCTGGCGCTGGGCACCTGGCAAGGGATCTACGTCTGGGAGCATCGGCGTCGCGGCTCGGCACGGCGGTTGGTCGTGCACGTGGGGCCGTAGCAGCCCGCGGGACCGCGCGGCACCCGCGGCATCCTCGCTGCCACCCCTGTCGTCGCTGCGCGCTCCCGCGCATGTTGGGCGCTTCCACTCCCTCCGCCCCGGAGGCCCCATGACCGCTTCGCTCGATCGTCGGCAGTTCGCCCGTCTCTTCGCCCTCGGCGGCTCGGCCGCGTTCCTCGGGCACCCTGGCCTGGCGCACGCCGCCCTGCCCGTCCGGACGTCGGGAGCAGGCCTGTGGGAGGACGTGCGCGCCCGCTTCCTGATGCCACCCGATCTGACGGTGCTGAACGCCGCCAACCTCTGCCCCTCCCCGCGCTCGACGCTCGAGCGCGTGCACGCGCTGACGGAGCGGCTGGACCGGGAACCCCTGCCGAGCTTCCGCGCCGAGATGCACGGCGTGAAGGCCGAGACGCGACGCCGGGTCGCGGCGCACCTGCGTGTCGCGCCGGAGAGCGTCCTCCTCACCCGCAACACGAGTGAGGCCAACAACTGGGTCTCGACCGGACTGGACCTGGGACCGGGGGACGAGGTCGTCCTCTTCGGGGACAACCACCCCAGCAACCACCAGGCGTGGACCGAGAAGGCGCGGCGCTTCGGCTACACCGTCACCATCGTGGACCCGATCCATCCGCACCCCGGCACCGATCGCTACGTGGAAGCCTTCGCGCGCGCGCTGGGGCCGCGCACGCGCGTCCTGGCGTTCACGCATCTCACCAATACGGCCGGCGACCTGATGCCCGCTGCCGAGCTGTGCGCGCTGGCCCGCGAGCGCGGCGTGCTGAGCCTGGTGGACGGTGCACAGTCCTTCGGGTTGCTGGACGTCGATCTGTCGACGTTGGATCCCGACTTCTACTCCGGCAGCGCGCACAAATGGCCGTGCGGCCCGAAGGAGACCGGGGTCCTCTACGTCAACCCGCGCGTGCAGGAGCGCTTCTGGCCCAGCGTCTACAGCGCCTACACCGGCGAGACCGGCCTCTCGCGCACGCACGAAGGGCTCGGTCAACGGGACGAGCCGGCGCTGCAGGCGTTCGGCGAGCAGATGGAGTTCCTGTCCGGGATCGGCCAGGCCCGGATCGAAGCGCGCAGCCGGGAGCTGGCGACCGCGCTCCACGATGCCCTCGTTGCGATCGACGGCGTGCGCATGTGGACGTCACCGCACGCCGATCGGCGGGCCGCGGTGCTCACCTTCGAGCCGGCCGGGCTCGACCCACGGCGCCTCACGGACGCGCTGGAGGCGGAGGGCATCGTGTGCGCGAACCGGACGGGCGCCGACCGGCCCGGGATCCGCTTCTCGCCGCACTTCTACAACTCCATGGAGGACGTGGAACGCGCCGCGGAGGCCATCCGCCGTCACGTCCGCCAGGGGCTCTGACCGGCGGAGGGAGCCCACCCGGCCGTCGGGGGTAGGCGGCGCATCATGCGTACTCCGGCCCGCTCCCTGTCCCTGCTCGCGCTCGTGGCCCTCGGCTGCGGTGCGCCCGAGGGCGACCCGCTCCCCCGCCTCCTCGACTCGCTGGGAGGCGAGGTGTTCGTGCAGCCCTACCGGCTTCCCAGCGTCCAGATGGCCGACCAGCACGGCCGTCCCTTCGATCTCCGGACCGAAGCGCGGGGCCACATCACCTTCCTGTACTTCGGCTACGTCCACTGCCCGGACATCTGCCCCATCACCATGGCGACGCTGGCCCGGGCGCTCGAGCGCCTGGAGCCCGCGGAGCGGGAGCAGGTGCGCACCGTCTTCGTGGGCATGGACCCACCGCGCGACACGCCGGAGGTGCTGGCGCCCTGGCTGGCCAACCTGGACCCGAGCTTCGTGGGGCTGAGCCCCACGTTCGAGGAGCTGGACGCCATCCTCGCGCAGCTCGGTTTCCGCCGCCCCCCGCAGGAGTACCCGGAGGAGGGGCCCTACGAGGTCGCGCACCCGGGCCTGCTGTTCGTCTTCACGCCCGACCGCCTGGGACGCTACGGCTACCCCCCCGACGCGCTCGATGCCGACGTGATCGCCACCGGCGTCCGCGCCCTGCTCAACCTGGAGTGGCGCTCCCGGACCGGTGTGGACGTGCAGGGCGCGGCCGCAGCCGATCCGCTCGGGCAGGCCCAGGTGTCCGTGTACGCCACGCTGGTCAACGGCGGCACCGTGGCGGATACGCTACTCGGGCTCTCGGCCCCTGGAGCCCGGGCGGGCAGCCTGCACGAGATGGTGCACGAGGGGGGTGTGATGCGCATGCAGGCCGTGCCCTCCCTGGTGATCCCGGCAGGGGGCCGGCTCACGCTCGCGCCGGGGGCGCTCCACGGCATGCTCGAAGGCGTGTCCGCACCCCCGATCGCAGGCGACACGCTGGACGTCTCCTTCCGACTCGCGCGGGCGGGAGAGGTGGTGGTGCGCGTGCCGGTCCTGCACCCGGCCGATGTCGCGCGCGGTCGATCGGAAGACGGGCAGGGCCCGCACGGCGGGCACTAGCCGGTCACTGCAGAAGCACCCCGCGTCGGCAGCGCCGTCGCCCCGGAGCGCCGAGGCGTCCGCCCATCTCACATCACAGGCGCCTGGAAGAACTCCGCGACGAAGTCGTCCGCGGGACGCGCCGCCAGCTCGGCCACGGTCCCCGCCTGTGCCACCCGCCCGTCGAGGAGCACCACGACGGGACCGCCGAGGGCCACGACATCGCGCAGGTCGTGCGTGACCACGAGCGCCGGCCGGGCCCGGGCGGCCAGGTAGTCCGCCAGGAAGCGCCGCGTCTCCCGGCGCGAGCGCGCGTCGAGCGCGGAGAGCGGCTCGTCCAGCAGCAGCGCGTCGGGCGCGGTCGCCAGCGCACGCGCGAGCGCGACCCGCTGGCGCTCCCCTCCCGACAGCGTCGCCGGTGCCCGCTCCGCGAGGTGGGCCGCGTCGAGCTCCGCGAGCACGGCGCGCGCGCGGATCCGCCGCTCGGAGCGCGCGAGGCCGTGCAGACCGAACGCGACGTTGTCCAACGCCGACAGGTGGGGGAACAGGGCGTAGCCCTGCGGGACGTAGCCGAGGCGACGCCGCTCGGGCGGCAGATCGATGCCGGCGGCGGAGTCGAACAGCGGATGCCCACCGACCCGCACGTGCCCCGACACGGGGATGCGGGCGCCGGAGAGGATCCGGAGCAGGGTCGTCTTCCCCGCGCCGTTGGGGCCGACCAGCGCCGTGGGCGCCGACCCCAGCACCATCTCCACGTCCAGCGTCAGCGAACCGATCCGGCCGTGCAGCCGAAGATCCCAGCCCGGCCCGGAGGGTCCCTCCACGCCGTCCGCACCGGGGTCACGCGTGCTCACGACGCCGCCCCTCCCCCCCGCCCCAACCGCCGTGACCACACCCGGATGGACAGCCGCAGCAGCAGGAGCACCCCGACCGCGACGAGGGCCAGCACGACCGCGGTGGCGCGGGCGGCGTCCAGGTCGGTCTCCAGGGCGGTGTAGATGGCGAGCGGCAGCGTGCGCGTGCGCCCGGGCAGGCTCCCCGCGAACAGCAGCGTGGCGCCGAACTCCCCCACGGCGCGCGCCCAGCACAGCGCGGCGCCCGACACCAGCCCCGGCAGCGCGGCCGGCACGGCCACACTGCGGAACGCGCGCGCGGGAGAGGCGCCCAGGGTGCGCGCCACCATCAGCAGGTCGTCGTCCACCTCGCGGAAGGCCGCAGCCGCGGACTGCACGTAGAACGGCGCGGCCACCACCACCTGGGCGAGCACCACCGCGGCCGTGGTGAAGGGGATCTGCACGCCGGCGGCGGAGAGCGCGGGCCCGAAGAGGCCGCCCCGCCCGAAGGCGTCGAGCAGCGCCACACCCAGCACCGCAGGCGGCAGCACGATGGGCAGCTCGACCCACGGCTCCAGCAGGCGCCGCGCGCGCGACGACGAACGGGCCAGCCACCACGCCAGCGGCGTGCCGGTCACGAGCACCACCGTGAGGCTGAAGAGGGTGGTGCGCAGGGACAGGAGCAGGGCCGCGCCCAGCGCCGGATCGCGCAAGCCGGCGCCGAGCGCGGCCGGTGAGCCCGCCAGCACGAGCGCCACCACGGGCAGGATCAGACACCCGAGCAGGGCGACCGCGAGGAGATGCGCGACCGGACCGCCCGAGCCGCCGATCCTGCCGAACCGGACGTCGCGGGGCGTGCGCGGGCTCGCGCTCACCGGGGCTCGAATCCGTGGGCGGACAGGACGCGCCGGCCCTCGTCGGAGTCCAGCAGCGCGCGGAAGGCGCGGGCGAGGTCGGGCTGGGCGCTTCCGGTCACCGTCGCGATGCGGTACTCCGCCCGCGGACCCAGCCCCTCGGGCACGGGCACGATGCGCACCGCGCCGGACGCAGCGGCGTCCGTGGCGTAGACGAAGGCGGCGTCGGCCTCGCCCAGCACCACCTTCGCCAGCACCAGACGCACGTTCGTCTCCTCCGAGACCACCGCCGCGCGCACGGAGTCGGCGAACGCACGCCCGAAGCGCACCGCCGCGTCCTCCAGGAGCGCGCGCGTGTAGCGCCCCACCGGGACCTCGGCCGTGCCCACGACGAGCCTCCGCGCCCGCGGCAGCGCCTCGAAGCGCTCGATGCCCGCGGGATTCGCCACGGGCACGACCACGACCAGCCGGTTGCGCGCGAAGGTGCGCGCCTCGTGGACGAGCCCCGCGGCCGCGAGGGCCTCCATGTGGGCCGGATCCGCGGACGCATAGACATCCGCCGGAGCGCCCTGCTCGATCTGGAGGCGCAGGACCTGGCTGCCGGCGAAGCTCGGCACGACGTCCACCCCGGGGTGCGCAGCCTCGAAGCGGTGCTCGAGATCGCTGAACGCCTCGGTGAGCGAGGAGGCCGCGAAGACCACGAGCGTGCGCCGCGGCCCCTCGGCCCCGGGACCGCAGCCGGCTGCCGCCAGCAGCAGCGCCGCCACGAACAGCGCCCGGCCGCTCACCAGGCGCTCCCCTCCGGCGCCACGAGCACGCTCTCGCCCGTGCGCGCGGACGAGTATCCCTCCAGCGCCTCCAGCTCCCGCCGGAAGGCGCGGTCCGTCAGCACGTCCAGGAACCGCGCCACCGGCCCTTCCGCGGCCAGCGCGGCGGGGACGGCGAGGTCGAAGCGCTCCTCCAGGAGGGGCACGAAGCCGAGCCCGCGCGCCCGCGCCACCGCCTCGATGGCGATCCCGGCGTGGGCCGCCCCGGACGCGACCGCCTGCGCCACGTCGGCGTGGCTGCCCGCCGGGACGGACGCGGTCGGCCGGGCCGCGGTGCCCGTACGGGCGAGGCCCCGCTCGAGCAGATGGGCCGCCCCGGCCCCCGGCTCCCGCACCGCGACACGCACACCGGGTCGGAGCAGATCCGCGACGGCGTGCAGCCGCTCCGGATTCCCCGGAGGGACGACGAGACCCAGGCGCCACTCGGCCAGCGTCACCAGGCGCAGCGCCCGGCCCGGGAAGCGGGCCCGCACCAGCGCCGCGTGCTCGGCCCCGGGCTCCGAGGCCAGGTGCACCCCCGCCACGTGCACCAGGTCGTCCTGCAACAGGGCCAGGGCCTGCTCGCTGTTCGCGGGGATCCACGCCACGCGGGTGTCGGGGTAGCGATCCTGGACCCGGCCCGCCAGTGCGCCCAGCACGGGGGCGCACCCCGCCACCAGGACGGTGGCCGCAGCCCGTTCCGGATCGATCAGCGGCTCGACGCGGAGCGTGCCGTCCGGCGAGGGCGCGCCCACGGCGAGGCCGTCGGCCGCGCGGGCCCCGTCGGGCTCGAGCGCGTGGGCCACCCACCGGTCCGCGACGCGGCCGAGGGTCACCCGCCGGGGCTCGGGGGCCAGGCCGGCGGCCAGCCGCGCCACCAGCCCGGCCGCTCCGGCCAGACGGAAGAGGTCCTCGACCCCGCACCCCAGGACATGGGCCAATCGCAGGGCCACGGCGGTGGACGGCACCTGCCGGCCCGCCTCGATGGCGCCCAGGGCCTGACGGCTGATCCCGGCCCGCTCGGCCAGGGCCTGTTGCGACAGGCCGCTCGCCTCCCGGTGGCGGCGGACGTCGGCCTGGAGGAGGGGATCGTCGGTCATCGGGCGACGGAGAGGGAGGCGAAGGGCGCGCTCGTCGCGGTCCCGGTGGGGAGGCGCGAACATGTAACCCTGACTTTACATCGAGACAAGCAGAAGTGACAGCGTCTGCCCAGCGATCGCGCGTGGCGGACAGCGACGTTCAGCGCTCCGGGCGCCGTTCCAGCTCCGCGATCACGGCCCGGCGGATGTCCGCGTGCTCCTCGAGGACCTCCAGACCCTCCGAGCCCGACCGCAGGAACGCGAGACCGCGCTCGCGCCCGGTCAGGAGGAAGTCCGGCAGCACCACCCGGTACCACCGGTCCTCCGCCAGCGCCGCGCCTCCGACGGTCCATCCCTCGCCGGCGCGCGCCACGCCCACCCCCTGCAGGAAGGCCGGCGTGGCCCGGTTGCGCTCCCCCTGCTCCAGCGTCCGCCGCAGGACGTCCCCGCGCATCCGCACGCTGAACGTGGTTCCCCCGTAGGGCAGCACGCGGATCACGTCGTATTCGGTCACCGGCCCGGCGCGCAGGACGTCGTCGAAGCGGATGGACCCGGCATTGTAGAGGGCCACGTCCGCGTCCGGATCCTGGGCGCGCATCGCCTCTCCGATCAGCACCGTGAGCGCGGTCGGTCCCGTCCGGACGGACGCCTCCAGGCCGTCGAGGTCCTCCGCCACGCTCGCCACCCGGCGCTCGGGCTCGAAGCCGGCGACGCGGAAGCCGGCGAACGCGCGCTCCACCCAATCGCCGACCACCCCGGCGGTGGTCGGCTGCTCCGGGATGGCGTCCGTCACCGGCACGTGCTCCACGGGCCCGGTCCGGCTCCCGCTCCGGCCCACCGCGAAGGGCACCCTCGCCACGGTGACCGCGTTGGCGTCCGCCTTCACCACGGACCGACCGTCCACCTGGACGTGCATGGCATGGTGGTCGTGCCCTCCCAGCACCAGCGCGATGCCGGGCACGGCGGCGAGGAGCGCCCGATCCTCGGCCACGGTCTGGTGGGTGAGCGCCACGACCGCGTCGGCGGAGTCGGCCAGCAGCGCCGCGGCGGCCTCCAGGGTGGACCGGGCCGGGCCCACCCGCACCCAATCCGGCGCCCCGTCCGGGAGGACCGCGCCCACGAACGCGATCCGCACGGTGTCGCCCTGCGCGTCCCCGACCGTGCGGACCACCCAGGGCCGGACGCCGGGAAACGGCCGCCCCAGCGAGTCGGTCACGTTGGCGGCGAGCCACTGGAAGCGGGACTCGGCGAGCCGGGCCCGGAAGGACGTCTCCGGCACGTCGAACTCGTGGTTGCCGAGGACCGCGAGGTCGAGCCCCACCGCGTTCATCACGGCCACCATCTGGGCCCCGGCCAGCCGCTCCCCGTCCACCCGCGCCGTCCCCATCGCGGAGGGGCTCAGCAGGTCGCCGCCGAAGGTGGTGACCAGCACCGGCTCCTGGGCCGCCCATCTCTCGCGCAACGTGGCGACCCGGCCCAGGCCTCCCGCGCGTCCTCCTTCGACCGGTGTGATCTCGTAGACGTCGTTCAGGTGCAGGAAGACGATGTCCACCCGCCCGTCGCGAGGCGCCACGGCAGCGGGCGGCGCCGTGGCGCATCCGGTCGCCAGCATGGCCAGCCCCGTTCGCAGCAGGCCGGCCCACCCCCCTCGGCTCCGACCCATCGCTCCTCCGCGTTCCGGTCGTGTGCGGAGGGGAAGGTGCCGTCTCGCGCTCCGGGGCGCACGCCCCCGGGCGGCGGGGCCCGGGGGTGGGGCGGCGGGCCCGAAGCCGCCCGCGCTCGGGCACCGCCGCGCTCCCTCGGGCCTCCCTGGCACCCTCCGCGGGGGCCCGTGTATCGTCAGTGCTGCCCGCCGCACCCGCTCCCGGAGGTCCTCTTGCTCCGCTCCAGCCCCGTGCTCCTCGCCGCGGCCCTCGTGTTCGGGCCCACAGTGCTGACGGCCCAGGCCCGGCCCGACAGCACCCGGGCGGACACCACGGTCTACCGTCTGGGGGAGCTGCGCGTGGTCGCCACGCGCCCGGTCACGACGGTCGGGGGGGCCAGCGCCTACGAGATCGAGATGGATTCCATGTCGCTGGCCGTGGCGCCCACGGTGGAGGACGTGCTGCGCGAGCTGCCGAGCGTGCACGTGCGCACGAACTCCCGGGGCGAAGCGGAGATCTCGGTCCGGGGCTCGGAGTCCCGGCAGGTGGCGGTGCTGCTGGACGGCGTCCCGCTCACGCTGAGCTGGGACGCACGCACGGACGTGTCGGTGCTGCCCGCGGGCGCCACACAGGAGATCAGCTTCATCCGCGGCCTCTCCTCCATGCTCTACGGCCCCAACGTGCTGGGCGGCGTGGTGCAGATGAACGTGGCTCGGGGCAGCCGCTTCCCCACCCGCTCCTCGCTCGAGTTCAGCGCGGGCGTCGACGAGGTGGGCGGATACGGCACGTCCGTCCATGGCAGCAAGCCCTTCGAGACGGACGGCGGGCAGTGGCTGTTCCGCGCGGGCGGGGGGCTGCGCGACACACCGGGCGCCACCCTCCCGGACGGCGTGAGCGAGCCCGTATCCACGAATGACGCGCTCCGCCTGAACACCGACGTGAACGAGCTGAGCGGCTTCGCCGCGCTGCGCTTCCAGGGAGACGGGGGCCGTTGGCTCTCCTTCTCCGGTTCCGGCTTCCGCGCCGAGCGTGGCATCGCGGGCGAGCTGGACGCCGAGCAGCCTCGCTTGTGGCGCTACCCGCACATCGATCGGACCATCATGGCGCTCTCCGGCGGCACGGGTCATCGGGACACGCCGTGGGGCACCGGCGATCTCGAGGCGAGCGTCGGACTGGACATGGGCAGGACGGAGATCGACTCGTACACGACCCGCGCCTACGACGAGATCGACGGGACCGAGATCGGTGAGGCGCGCACGACGACGCTGCGCCTCGTCGGGGATCACACGCTCGGTGCCCGCGGTGACCTCAACGCGGCGTTCACGTTCGCGGACATCCACCATGACGCCACGACCGACGGCGATCTGCTGGAGTACCAGCAGCAGCTGCTGTCGCTCGGAGCCGAGACCGTCTGGCGTCTGCTCGATACGCCGGACGCCACGATCGAGTCCCTGCGCCTGAGCGTGGGCGGAGCGTACGACCGTGGGACGACGCCGAAGACCGGTGGGCTGCCTTCGCTCGGCACCCTGGACGACTGGGGCGCGCGCGCGGGGCTGTCCGCCGTGGTCAACGACGGCGGCACCATCGTCCACGTGGGCGCGAGCCGACGGGGTCGCTTCCCCGCGCTGCGCGAGGTCTATTCGGAGTCGCTCAATCGCTTCCAGCCCAATCCCGACCTGCACCCCGAACGGCTCGTGGCGCTCGAAGGCGGCGTCACCAGCCGGCTGGGCGACGGCGACGTGCAGGTCGTGGGGTTCCACCACCGGCTGAGCGATGCCATCCGGCGCATCACGCTACCGGGTGGGCTACGGATGCGCGTCAACGCGGATCGCCTGGAGAGCACCGGAGCCGAGCTCCTGCTCAATCAATCGTTCGGCCGGTTGACGGTGGGCGGGAACGTCACGGTCCAGTCGGTACAGCTCATCGACACGGCCAGCGTCTCCACCGAGCCGGAGAACCTGCCCGAGGTCGCCGGCAGCATGTTCGCGCGCTTCCCGCTCGCCGCCGGCGTGTCGGCGATGACCGAGGTGCGCTACATGGGCAACCAGTTCTGCCAGCACCCGGACACGGGGGCCGACGTGGAGCTGGACGGGGGCGCCTGGTTCAACGCCGACGTCGGCCGCACCTGGTCGCTCCCGGCGGGCGCGGGCGGCGGTCTGGTCAGCCGGCTCGAGACCCGCGTCTCGGTCGACAACCTGACCGACACCGCCCTCTACGATCAGTGCGGGCTGCCCCGACCGGGCCGGCTGCTGCGCTTCCAGGTGCGCCTCTTCTAGCACCCTCCGTTGATCGGATCCCCCATGCAGCGATCGAGGCATGCGTGGGGGACGTCCGTCCGCCCGCCGCGTACGCCGCCCCGGTCGCAGCGTCCGCGCGTGGGATCGTCCCCGCCTCGCCGGGGTCCCCTGCGTCTCCTGCGTGTATCCACTCCCACCGAAGGAACCGTTCGATGATCGCTGAGTCCATCCTGCCCGAGTTCGACCACGAGTTCGCCCAGTTGCGCCGCGTCCTGGAGCGGGTGCCCGAAGGCAAGGGGGAGTTCGCACCCCACGAGAAGTCGATGCCGATGGCGAGGCTGGCCGGCCACCTGGCCGAGCTGCCGGACTGGACCGGCGTGACCATCCTCACGGACGAGATGGACTTCGCGGTCGCGGACTACACGCCCTACATCATGGAATCGCGGGAGGACCTGCTGAAGCGCTTCGACGACAGCCTGGCCAAGGCCCGCGAGGTCCTGGCGAACGCCAGCGACGAGCAACTCATGGGCACCTGGACCATGCGCCAGGGCGAGCAGGTCTATTTCGCGCTGCCCAAGGTGGCGGTGCTGCGGAGCTTCGTGCTCAACCACATGATCCACCACCGCGCCCAGCTCGGCGTCTACCTGCG
Organism: Gemmatimonadota bacterium; assembly: GCA_041390125.1. Classification (NCBI taxonomy): domain Bacteria; kingdom Pseudomonadati; phylum Gemmatimonadota; species Gemmatimonadota bacterium. Next base: position 59,571 of record JAWKQN010000022.1, read on the forward strand.
GATGAACGACGTGCCGCTGCCCGGCATGTATGGACCCTCGGCGGACGATCCCGGCATGTGAGTCCACGGCCGCCCCGCCGCGGCCCACGGTGCAGGACCTCGAACGCGGAGCCCCGGTGCGGGTGCTCCGCGTTCGTGCTCCCGGATCAGGGCAGGCGCGCCAGGACCTGCTGCAGCAGGAGATCCAGGGCGGCGGCCTCTCCACTCGTGATCCGCTTCGCCGCGGCGGTCTGCGCCGCATGCAACGCCACCCGGGCGTCGGCGCTACGGTCGAGCGGGGGGAGGTCGCCCGCGTCCTGGCGCTCGAGCAGATGGCGATAGGCGAACGCGACCGCGTCGTACGTCCAGTGCGCGGGCGCGTACGTGGCTGCCTGCCGTACGTCGAGGTAGGGATCGACCAACGCGGGGGCGCGTTCGACCATCGCCTTGAGTGCGTGCACGGTGGCATGGCGGTAGAGGCCCAGCCGCTGGAGCCCGGAGGCGAGATAGACACTGGCGTGGCGGCCGGGATCGAACGACCAGGCCATCCACATCCACGCCGTCCAGTTCTCGACGCCGTTCTCGAACGCCTGGTCGCGGATCAGAGCCAGGCGCACGGCCTGACCGACGTCCCACCAGGCGTCGTGCACGGTGCGGTGCAGCGCGACGTCGGATCCCTGCCGGAGCATGTGCTGCGCCCCCAGCGTGGCGATCCAGCGCCGCGTCTCGAAGCACTCCACGGGCCGGAGGCGCTCCAAGGGGACCGTCACGCACGGGGCGTCCGGGTTGTCGGTGGCACGCTCCGCGGTCCGGAGCCGTCCCACCGCGGTGGCGAGCCTCGCGCTCGTGGGATCGGCGTAGTAGGCCTCGAGGGCGGTGCGGGCCCATCCATCCCGGTAGTCGAGCACGCTCACGGTGAGCGGCGTCTCGGGCATCCAGTCCAGGTTGCTGCCTTCCTCGGACCAGGGTCCAAAGGGCACGGCCACCGCGACGCGGCGCAGGTCGAGCGCGCGGAGCCGCGGGGTCGTCATGCCCGCGGGCCACCCGTCGGAGCCGAAGAGCCGCTCGGCGAACTCGACGTCTCCCGCCACCGGATCCTCCCCCGGTTGGAAGAGCCTGGAGCCGCGACTCGTCGGCTGCACGGAGAGCGAGCGGACGTGCGCCACGATGTCACGGGCCGTGGCCGGCAGCACGTGCGCGACCGCGCGGCGTTGGATGACGCTGTCCGGGAAGGAGAAGCGCGCCAGGTCGATGCCGTCCCGGGATGCGTGGCAACCCGCGCAGGTCGCCTCGAAGGCGGCCCTGCCCAGCACCGGATCGCCCGACAGGGGAGTCTCGAGCCCGACCGTCTGCACCTGGTCGCACCCGGTGACCACGAGGAGGGTGAGCACGGAGAGGCAGACACGCGCAGGAATTCCCATACGACCTCCTGCCGGTGCTCCACCGTTCGTGCGCGGGCACCGGTTCCGATCCGACATCCGTCTCCTCCGGGGGAGACGTCCGACCCCGCGGGCAAGGTACACGCTGGAGCCTCCGCGCACGACGGGAGCGGGGGCGGCGTGAGGGCCGCCAGGGCCGGACTGGCGGGGGCTCGCCGTCCTGGGGAGATTGGACGGGTCAGGATGGGCCGCAGCCGGCCCTCGCTCCACCCGCAGGGACAGGACGACCCATGAGCCACAAGCACGTTCGCGACATTCCCGCCCAGACCGTGAAGGCGGGCACCGGCGCCCAGATGCAGGTGCTGATCGGGAGCGATCAGGGTCCCCACTTCGCCATGCGCCGGTTCGTGATGGATCCGGGGGGTGGGATGCCGCTGCACACCAACGCCGTCGAGCACGAGCAGTACGTCCTGGGCGGACGCGGCCGCGTGACCATCGGCGACCAGGTGGTCGAGGTCACCCGCGACGACGTGCTGTACATCCCGGCGGGAGTGCCTCACTCCTACGATTCGCTGGGTCCGGAGCCCTTCGAGTTCATCTGCGTGGTGCCCAACCAACCGGATCGGATCGAGCTGGTCGAGCCGGCCTGCTGACGTCCCAGGGGCCGGGGGCGCGGGCCATCGCCCGCGGCCGACGTCACGATCCCAGCCAGTAGTTCGCCTTGATCAGGAACACGTTGCGCCCGAGGTCCGTCCAGGCGCGGCCCAGATCGGACCACGGCTCGAGGGTGGGGTCGGTGCTGCGATCCGAGCGGTTCTGGCTCCACACCAGGAAGAGCGTGGAGCCCGGCCGGTACTCCCAGCGCACCACCAGGTTGCCGCGCAGGGAGCGCACCCGGAAGTCGGGATCGGCGAACGCGAGGGCGGGCGCGGGCCCGGGCCCATCGGCGTCGGCGGAGTAGCGACCGCTCCCCTCGTCGAAGCGGAGCGTGGACCCTTCGCTTCCGTACGGCAGGAAGTCGTAGCTCGCGGGCCGACGCAGGGCGCGGAAGGCCTCGTAGTCCCCGTTCGACACGAAGGGCTGCGCATAGAGCTGGACCGTGAGCGCGGGCGTGAGCGCGAGATCCACGCGCAGCGTGGCCTCCAGGCTCTCCCGCTCCAGGCCCGCGAACAGGTAGCGCGCGCCGAAGGTCGCGCTCGCCGCGGCATCCGCGGCCTGTGTCACGTAGAAGGCGTCGTCCTCGCTCCTGCGATAGGCCGCCGCCACGCTCCAGCTCCACCAGCCGCTCCCCCGCCCCGCGAGCGACGGCGTCAGCGCCACCGACCACGATCCGACCTCGGACTCCGTCCAGGTGGCGCGCAACCCGCCCGACACGCCGCGGCGGTCGTCGCTCGACACCCCGCCGGAGACGAACCAACCCGCCGGCTGCACCATGCGCGGCCCACCTCGGGTCTCGCGCGTGCTCAGCGCCTCCAGGTCGCGGCGGAGCGCGAGGTCGAAGCTGCGGAAGCCCTGCGTCTGCCCGCTCAGATCCACGCGCACGTTCGTACCGGTGCGGGTCCCGCCGAAGTCCCAGAACGAGAAGGCCTGCCCGCTGACGCGCAACGAACGGAACGTGGCGCTCGGGCTCAGCCAGCGGCGCCTCAGCAGCCCGAACAGGACGTGGCGGTCGGCCTGGTTCTGGAATCCGGCGTCATTGAGCTCGAATCCGGGCGAGAGCGATTGGCCGTTCAGGCTGTAGATCCAATCCCCCGCCTCCTTCACCAACTCCAGCTCGGCGCCCCAGCCGCCGAGCGCGGTGGACTCCGGGTCGAGCTCGAGATGGTCCTGATCCGGGCGCTGGAAGAACCGGGCGGACGAACGCTGCGCCCGCAGGATGGCGGCGGCGGGCCCGCGCACGTGCGAGGCGCCCACCCAGCCGCGCAGCGCGTGGGCGCGGTTGCCCCAGCGGCGCACGAAGTCGATGCCACCGGTGACGGCACCGTCCCGCAGGACGTCGAACGCCGGGCCGCCCTGCTCGCGCAGGCTGTTCGTCACGATGAGGCCCACCTCGCTGCCGCTCGCGTTGAAGTCCCGGCGGACCCGCACCACGGACAGGTTCGTGCGCGGCTCGACCGGTACCTCGACGACGGGGCCACCGGGGCTCTCGATCACACGCGCGTGCTCGCGGTCCGTGGTGGCGTTCAGGACGCCCACGGTCCATCCGGACGGCGTGCGCCCCGACACCTTGGCGGCACCGAGGATCGTGGAGGCGGACGGCGCGTCGACGAACAGGCCGGAGGCACCCAGGCTCGGCGCGCGCCCGACGCGGCGCGTGTAGAAGAAGCGCATGCTGCTCAGACCGCCGAAGTCGAAGGCACTCGCGCCCTCGACGAAGAACGGGCGGCGCTCCTCGAAGAACTGCTCGAAGGCGCTGAGGTTCACTACCGCCGGGTCCGCCTCCACCTGCCCGAAGTCGGGATTGAAGGTGGCGTCGAGCGTGAGCGATCCCGTCAGCCCGTACTTCAGGTCCAGCCCGCCGGACAGGCCGTAGACGCTCCCGTCGTCGAACGGGCTCGTCGGATCGGCGCGCGCATCGAAGGAGCCGCTGGCCACCGTGTAGGGAAGGATCTCCAGCCGGTCGGGTGCTTCGAGCCCCAGGAGGCCCTCGAGATGGCCGAAGCGGGACGCGAACCCGGGCTCGGTGGGGGGCGTCCAGGCCCAATCGACCACTTCCCCCGCTGCGACGATGTCGCGCCGGAACTGGACGCCCCAGACGGGAGCGGCCCCACCTCCCGCGAAGCGGAGCTGCGTGAACGGGATCCGGATCTCGGCCGTCCACCCCGCGGAGTCGACCCGGGTGGCGGCCTCCCACACCGGATCCCAGGTCATGTCCATCCCGCTCTCGCTGTCGTTGGGCGCGATCAGGTCGTTGCGCCCTCCCGCCGGTGTGACCCCGAACACGTACGCCGTGCGGTGGTCGTGCTGCGAATCGAGCATGACCAGGAACTGGTCGTTGAACAGCCCGAAGGAGTCGCGCCGCCCGCGGAGCCGCGAGACGGTGCCCCCGTCGCGCGCGGAGAGCCGCGCGCCCACGTACAGCGCCTCGCGCGTGAAGGTGACGCGCACTTCGGTGTGTTCGCTCGCCGGCGCTCCGTCTCCGGGCCGGGTGCGTCGGAATCCGTCCATCACCGGGGCTTCCCGCCATGCGGGGTCGTCGAGGTGCCCGTCCACCCGTGGTGCCACGGCGGCGGGCACCGCCCGCGCGACCGGCGGCGTCCGTCCGTGCCCGGCCGTGTCCGGCGCGAGCGAGGGAGCAGCGGCCTGGACGCTCATCCACAGCAGCAGGAGCGGCTTCACGCGGCCACCGGGCCCGCGGTGCGAGGGCCAGTCCGTGTCACCTGTGCTTTACGCATGTTGTCGTCCAGTTCGCGGGCACTGCGCGGCATGGCCCTGGCCTGCCGCGTGCATGCGTCGGTCCCACGCGCCAGGCTCCTCCGCCGAGTCCAGAAGGAACCACGGGGGTCGGGGCAGCCGCAACCGGGACGCGCATCGGCCGCGGCCTCCGCCGGTCCGCGCCTGTCCCGAGCACTGGCGGATCGCCAGAAAGCGCGCCGTTCGGCGACTTCCGGGGACCGGTCATTGCGCCGGGAGCGAGACCTCCCGAGAATGGGCGCGTTTTCGTATTTTGTGGGGCTTTCAGGCCGTCGGAGCGATCGGCCTTTCCAGGCCTCGGACGGCAGGAGAACGCGCAGGGATGGTCGACCAGGAGCTCCTCGGGATCCTCGTATGTCCGGAGAGCCGTCAGCCCGTGCGTGAAGCGGAGCCCGGCCTTCTCGAGCGCGTCAACGCCGCCATCGCGGCCGGAACCGTGACCACGCGCGGCGGGGAGCGTCCCCAGGGCCCGATCCAGGGAGGGCTCCTCCGCGAAGACGGGACCCTGCTGTACCCCGTGCGGGACGACATCCCGATCATGCTCATCGACGAGGCCATCCCGCTCGAGCGGACCGCCTCGGACGCCTGATCCAACCAATCAAGCCAGGACGATGGACCGAACTCGGATTGTGCGGCTCGGCACGGGGCTGATGGCCCTGCTGGGCACCGTGGCCTGCGGAGCGGCCCCCTCGCAGGGAGTGGCGCGTGGCGAGGCCATCTTCGACACGTGCGTGCCGTGCCACGGCGCGGCCGGGGAAGGCAACCTGGCGCTGGGCGCGCCGGCCATCGCCGGGCTCCCCGAGTATTACGTCGCGGCCCAGCTCCAGAGCTTCCAGGCGAATTGGCGCGGCGCCCACCCGTTCGACACGGTCGGCATCCGCATGAAGTCCATGGTGCAGGCCTTGGATCTCGAGGGGGACCTGGAGTCGGTCGCGCAGTACGTGGCCACGCTCCCCGGAGTGGACCCGGCGACCACGCTCCACGGGGACCCCGAAGCGGGCCGCGCCAGCTACCAGGTCTGCGTCGCCTGCCACGGTCCCGACGGAAAGGGAGTCGAGGCGGTGCGCTCCCCGCCGCTGGTGGGACAGCACGACTGGTACCTCCTGGCCCAGTTCCAGAAGTTCCGCAAAGGCTGGCGCGGCGCCGATCCCCAGGACGCCTTCGGCCAGACGATGCGCCCCAACTCGATGCTGCTCGACGACGAGCAGGTCACCGACGTCATCGCCTACATCCAGACGCTGCAGTAGGAGGCTCGACTCCCATGGCGAACGAAGTCGCGTCCACCGGCGGCCGGATCCCGGTCGAACAGGCGTCCATCAAGGACTCGTACCTCGACATCCCGGACGAGACCAATCCGGCGATCCTCGACGCCCGCAAGACGTTCCTGGCGACAGTGATCGGCGCCGTGCTGTTCATCGGCGCCATCCTCCTGTTCATTCTCTGATCCCGACGGATCCATGATCGAACGACTGATCCTGCAGGCGTCGGACTACGCCGCCTCCATCGATGGGCTGATCCTGCTCATCGCGGTGCTGACCGGCTTCTGGTTCCTGGCGGCCGAGTTCATGTTCTTCTGGCTGATCCTGCGCTTCCGCGCCAAGGACGGCGTGAAGAGCCAGTACATCACGGGCAAGGAGAAGCACCTCAAGCGCTGGATCACCATCCCCCACGCGCTGGTGCTGGTCTGCGACATCTTCATCGTCGCGGGCGCGGTCCGGGTCTGGTACAACATCAAGCAGAACCTCCCCGAGGCCGACGCCACCGTCCGCGTGATCGGACAGCAGTGGGCCTGGGTCTTCCAGCACCCGGGGGCGGACAACGAGCTCGACACCCCGGACGACATCTGGACCACGGACGAGCTGCACGTCCAGAACGACCAGGTCTACCACTACCAGCTGCAGTCGCGGGACGTGCTGCACGACTTCTCCGTCCCCGTCTTCCGTCTCAAGCAGGACGCGGTGCCCGGCCGCACCATCACCGGGTGGTTCCGGCCCACACGGGCAGGGACCTATGACATCCAGTGCGCCGAGATCTGCGGGATCGGCCACGGGGTGATGTTCGGCCGCATCGTGGTCGAAGACGCGAACGAGCATGCCGCTTGGGTCGCCGCCAACACCCCAGTGAACTCGCAGTAGCGGGAAGGAAAGCGAGAGAATGGCTCACGCCGCCGCCACCGAGGTCCACGGGCACGACGCCCACGCCCACGAGCACCACGGGCCCACCGGGATCCTCAAGTACATCTGGTCGACCGACCACAAGATCATCGCCATGCAGTACCTCTTCACCGGCATGGCGATGGGTGTGATCGGCGGCCTGATGGCGTACGTCTTCCGTATGCAGCTGGCCTTCCCGGGGATGCCGGTGCCGGGCTTCGGCACGGTCTCCCCCGGCGAGTACAACGCGCTGGTCACCAACCACGGATCGATCATGATCTTCTGGGTGGCCATGCCGGTGCTGATCGCCGCGTTCGGGAACTACCTGATCCCGCTGATGATCGGCGCGGACGACATGGTGTTCCCGCGCATCAACCGCCTGTCGTACCAGGTGTTCCTGGTCAGCGCCATCCTGCTGCTCCTCTCGCTGGTGGTGGAGGGGGGTGGGTTCGGTGGTGCCTGGACGTCGTATCCGCCGCTGTCGGCCAACGAGACCTACAACCTCACGCCGCTGGGCTCGAGCCTGTGGCTCACGGCCGTCGCGCTGGAGTTCGTGGCCTTCCTGTTGGGCGGGATCAACTTCATCACCACCCTGATGAACTCGCGCGCGCCCGGGATGAAGGCCTACGACATCCCGCTCGTCGTGTGGATGATCGTCATCGCCAGCATCCTGTTCATGCTGTCGGTCGGACCCCTCATCGCCGGCGCGGTGATGCTGCTGTTCGATCAGACCATCGGAACGGGATTCTACGACCCCCTGCGGGGCGGTGACCCGATCCTGTGGCAGCACCTGTTCTGGTTCTTCGGACACCCCGAGGTCTACGTGGTGCTCCTGCCCGCGATCGGGATCGTGATCGAGATCGTGGCCACGTTCGCCCGCAAGAAGCTCTTCGGCTACAAGATCATGCTGTACACGGCGGTCGCGACCGGCGTGTTGAGCTTCTTCGTGTGGGCCCACCACCAGTTCATCGCGGGGATCGACCCCCGGATGGCCAACATCTTCACGGTCACCACGCTCCTCATCTCGGTGCCCATCGCCGAGCTGCTCTTCGTGATGATCGCCACGCTCTACGGCGGCTCCATCACGCTGAACACGCCCATGCTGTGGGCGCTCGCCTTCATCGCCGAGTTCCTCATCGGAGGTGTGACGGGCATCTTCCTGGGCGCGAGCGGCGCGGACGTCTACCTGCACGACACCTACTTCGTGCTGGCACACTTCCACTACACGTTCTTCCCGATCGCCATCATCGGGACGTTCGCCGCGCTGAGTTACTGGTTCCCGAAGATGTTCGGGCGCATGATGAACGACCGCCTCGGCAAGATCCACTTCTGGGGCACCATCATCCCGTTCAACTTCATCTTCATCCCGCTGTTCGTGCTCGGGCTGGGCGGGCAGCACCGCCGGATCTACAACTTCCAGAACTTCCCCGAGCTGGCGGCCATGCAGCCGTTCCGGGTGTTGGCCACGGTGTCGCTGATCATCATGCTGCTCTTCCAGATCGTGTTCTTCTACAACCTCTTCCACAGCATGCGGAAGGGCGAGAAGGCCGGGAAGAACCCCTGGAAGGCCAACACGCTGGAGTGGACCACGGAGTCGCCGCCCCCGCACGGCAACTGGCCGGCGAACGAGATGCCGCGTGTCTACCGGGGCCCGTACGAGTACGCGCACCCGGATCGCGAAGAAGACTACTGGCCGCAGAACCTTCCTGCCTGAGGTCGACGCAACGTGAAGCCCATCGCCACCACCCGTTACGCCACCGGGATCCCCACCGGCCGCCTGGCCATCTGGTGGATCCTGGCCTCCGAGGTCGTCATCTTCGGCGGCCTCATCGCGGCCTATCTGATGTTCCGGCTCGGCCATCCCGAGTGGGCCGAGGCCTCCGCGGTCACCAACATGTGGATCGGGGCGTTCAACACGTTCGTGCTGCTGTCCTCCAGCTTCACGGCCGTGCTGGCCCACCAGGCCGCCGAGCAGGGGGACGGCCCCAAGGCGGCCCGCCTGCTCTCCTTCACCATCCTGGGCGCGCTGATCTTCCTGGGGGTCAAGTCCTTCGAGTGGTACTCCGAGATCAGCCACGGCTACACCATCACGGCCAACGGCTTCTGGAGCTTCTACTACACGGCCGCCGGGCTGCACGCCCTGCACGTGATCGCCGGCGCCGTCATCATGGGCTTCATCGCCCGGGATGCCCGCAAGAACCGTGAGCTGCAGCGCGTCGAGTTGATCGGGATCTACTGGCACTTCGTGGACGTGGTCTGGATCTTCCTGTTCCCCCTGCTGTACATCGCGAAGTAGAGGGTCATGAGCGAACATTCCGAGCACCACATCAACTACACCAGGATCTACATCATCCTCCTGGTGCTCCTGATCGTGTCGATCATCGGACCCGAGATCGGGATCCGGTGGCTGACCCTGATCACCGCCTTCGGAATCGCGCTGGTGAAGGCGAACCTGGTGATCCAGAACTTCATGCACCTGCGCACGGAGCGCCGCATCATGAAGTGGCTGCTCGCCGCGTCGCTGGTGTTGATGTTCCTGATGTTCTTCGCCGTGGCGCCGGACGTCATGCGCCACACCGGCACGAACTGGCAGAACGATGCTGCCCAGGCCGCCATCGAGCGCGGCGTGGGGGGCGGCGAGCACGGGGGTGAGGCGGCACACTAGCCCGCCTCACCCGGCGCCGCCGGAACACCGATTCCGGGCCCGCAGGGCCCGACCCGCAGTGGAGATCCGCAGTGAACGAAGCCACCCTCACGGTGGAACGTCCCGAGCCGCAGCGACGCCCGAAGCTCATCGCGGATGGCGTCATGGGCATGCTGCTGTTCGTCTTCACCGAGGTCATGATGTTCTCGGGGCTGATCTCGGCCCACGTCATCGTGAAGTCCCAGGCCATCGGACAGCTGTGGCCACCGCTGGGGCAGCCGCGTCTCCCGTTCGAGGAGACCGCCATCAAC
>JAWKQN010000023.1 GCA_041390125.1 Gemmatimonadota bacterium
GGACACGGTGGGAGAGGCCATCGATCGCGTGCGCCCGTGGGGGGTGGACGTGTCGAGCGGGGTCGAGACGAAAGGACGGAAGGACCCGGGACGGATCCGGGCCTTCCTGGAGGCCGTACGCGAAGCCGAACGGGAGCTGCAGCCATGAACGAGATCGCGGCGCCGGGTCTGGACGCGCTGCTGGACGGAACGCTACCCGACGCCCGCGGCCGCTTCGGCCGCTTCGGCGGGCGGTTCGTGCCCGAGACCTTGATGGTGGCGCTCGGTCGCCTCGAGGCCGGTGCCACGGAGGCGCTCGCCGACCCGGCGTTCCAGGACGCCCTGCGCGCCGAGCTCACCGATTGGGTGGGGCGGCCGACCCCGCTGACCCATGCGGCCCGTCTGTCGGCGGCCTGGGGCGCCTCGGTCTGGCTCAAGCGCGAGGACCTGACGCACACCGGCGCCCACAAGATCAACAACGCCATCGGGCAGGCCCTGTTGGCCCGCCGGCTGGGGGCGCGTCGCATCGTGGCCGAGACCGGTGCGGGCCAGCACGGCGTGGCCACCGCCGCGGCCTGTGCCCGCCTGGGCCTGCCCTGCCGGGTCTACATGGGCGAGGTGGATGCGGCCCGCCAGGCCCCCAACGTGCTGCGCATGCACACCCTCGGGGCCGAGGTGGTGCGCGTCCGGACCGGGGACCGGACCCTGCGGGCCGCCATCGACGAGGCGATCCGCGAGTGGGTCTCCGATCCGGAGAACACCTACTACCTCATCGGGTCGGTCGTGGGCCCCCACCCCTATCCCTGGCTGGTGCGGGAGCTCCAGACCGTGATCGGTCGGGAGGCGCGGGCCCAGCTCCTCGAGCGCACGGGCGCCCTCCCGGACGCCGTGGCGGCCTGCGTGGGCGGCGGCTCCAACGCCATCGGGCTCTTCCACGGCTTCCTGGCCGACCGATCGGTCGAGATCCTGGGGCTCGAAGCCGGCGGGCACGGCACCACCCTCGGGACCAACGCGGCCACGGTGGCCTATGGCCGCCCCGGCGTGCTCCATGGCGCCCATACCCTGCTCATCCAGGATCCCCACGGGCAGATCGTGGACACCGAGTCCATCTCGGCCGGGCTCGACTATCCGGGCGTGGGGCCCGAGCACGCCTTCCTGCACGACATCGGTCGGGTGCGCTACGCGCCCGTCTCGGACGCCGAGGCGCTGGAGGCCGTGAAGGCCTGCTGTGCGCTGGAGGGCATCCTGCCCGCGCTCGAGTCCGCGCACGCCCTGGCGGGAGCGCGCCGGTGGGCGGGCGACCACCCGGGGAAGACCATCCTGGTCGGGCTGTCCGGCCGAGGGGACAAGGACCTCGAGACCCTGGCCCGGCTCCTGGGCGAGGAGGGCGCGTGAGCGCGGATCTCCGGTTGGACGGAGGGGCGCGGCTGGAGGCGGCCATCGCGGTCGCCCGCCAGCACGGGCGTCCCGCCCTGGTGGGGTACGTGACGGGCGGCTTCCCCGACCCCGACGCCTTCGTGGACTTGCTGCCCGGCGTGGCCGCCGAGGTCGACATCCTCGAGGTGGGCGTGCCTTTCTCCGATCCGATGGCGGATGGGGTCACCATCCAGCGGGCCTCCGAGCGCGCCCTGGCGGCGGGGACCACCCTGGCGGGCCTGCTGGACGGGCTCGAGCGCGTGGGCCTGGAGCGGCCGGTGGTCTTGATGAGCTACCTGAATCCCGTGCTCCAGATGGGGTTCGACGCCTTCGCGGCGCGGGCGGCGGCGGTAGGGGTGGCGGGGTTGATCGTGCCGGACGTGCCCTGGGAGGAGTCGGAGGAGCTGCGCGCCGCGCTGGACCCGGCCGGAGTCGCCCTCGTCCAGCTGGTCACGCCCCTCACTCCGCCGGAGCGGCTGGCCCGGCTGTGTGCGGCCAGCCAGGGCTTCGTCTACGCCGTCACCATGACCGGCACCACCGGGCGGGCCGTGGCCGACCAGCGGGCGGAGGTCGGAGCCTACCTGGACCGGGTGCGGGCCACCTCGCCCCGGCCGGTGCTGGCGGGATTCGGGATCCGGACCCCGGAGGACGTGCGGGCCTTGGGCGAGCACGCCGATGGTGTGATCGTCGGGAGCGCGGTGGTGGAGGCCATCGAGCGCGGAGACGACGCACCGGCGTTGCTCCGGTCACTTCGGGGAGGACGGGCATGATCGCGGTGCTGGACAAGGGGTGCTCGCTGAAGCAGAAAGCGGATATCCTGCGATTCGTCGAGAACGCCGGCTTCCGCGTGCAGATCAGCGAGCTGGACACGGAGAGCCTGATCGGCGTGATCGGCCCCGGTGCCACCGCCATCGCGGGGGATCTGGCCGCGCTGCCGGGCGTGCGCGAGATCCGACCCGTGGCCCCGCCCTATCCCCTGGTGTCCCGCGCCGCCCACGGCGGGCCCGGTCGCGTGCGCGTGGGCGACGTGACGTTCGGCGAGAAGGCGGTGGTGGTCATCGCCGGACCCTGCGCCGTCGAGTCGCGCGAGCAGATCCTGGAAGCGGCCCGAAGCCTCAAGCGCTCGGGCGCGATGCTCCTGCGTGGCGGTGCCTTCAAGCCACGCAGCTCGCCGTACAGCTTCCAGGGGTTGGGACAGGAGGGGCTCGACCTGCTGGCGGAGGCGCGGGCGGAGACCGGTCTGGGCATCGTCACGGAGGTGGTGGCGCCGGAGGACCTCGCGCAGGTGGCCGATACGGCCGACATGCTGCAGATCGGCGCGCGCAACATGCAGAACTTCCGCCTGTTGTCGGCGGTAGGCGAGCTGCGCACGCCGGTGCTGCTCAAGCGCGGCATGATGGCCACCACGGACGAGCTGCTGCTCGCGGCCGAGTATGTCGTGGCCGCCGGCAACTCCCGCGTGGTGCTGTGCGAGCGCGGCATCCGCACGTATGAGACGGCCACCCGCAACACGCTCGACCTGGCCGCCGTACCCGTGCTCAAGGAGCGCACCCACCTGCCCGTGATCGTCGACCCCAGCCATGCGGCCGGACGCCGCGAATGGGTGGGCGCGCTGTCGCGCGCGGCTGTGGCGGCCGGCGCGGACGGGCTGATCATCGAGGTGCATCCACGCCCGGAGGAGGCGCTCTCCGACGGGCGGCAATCGCTCACGTTGGACGCGTTCGCCGACCTGATGGGCGAGCTGGAGCAGATCTCACGCGCGGTCGGGCGGGAATTGGCGCGTTGAGAGGAGCCGCGTCGCTGGGCGTTGCGCTCGCCGCGGGCGCGCTCGCCTGCGCCGCGGGCAGCGCTACGATGCGGGGCAGGGGAGAGGGGGAGTCCGTGCGCGTGCTCGTCTACAACATCCACGCGGGCAAGGACGCCGGGGGCGCGGAGAACCTCGCGCGCATCGGCGCCCTCCTCCGCGAGCGCGCACCCGACCTGGTGTTGCTCCAGGAGGTGGACCGCGGCACGGTGCGCTCCGGCCACGTCGACCAGCTCGCCGTGCTCGCGCGCGAGAGCGGTCTCCACGCCGTCTTCGGACGCACGCTGGACTACGACGGTGGCGCCTACGGCATCGCGGTGCTGTCGCGCTGGCCCGTGCTCGCGGACACCGTGCGGACGCTGCCGGTCGACCCGCCGCAGGCGCGTGCCGGTGGATCCTACGAGCCGCGGGGCATCCTCGAAGTACGGGTGGAGGCGCCCGGAGGTGCGCTCACGGTGCTCAACACGCACCTGGACGCGTCGGTGGACGACGCCTACCGCTGGCAGGAGGTGCAGGCCGTCCTCGCCGTCGCACAGGCCGCGGCCGAGGAGACCGGCGGGCGTGTGCTGCTCGGAGGCGACTTCAACGCGGAGCCGGGCAGCCGGGTGGTGGCGGCACCGGGAGCAGCGGGATTCGTGGACGCCTTCGGCGACTGCGGCCGCGGCAGCCCGCTCACCTACCCTGCGCGCCAGCCCACGAAGCGCATCGACTATCTGTGGTTGGGAAGCGCCTTCCGGTGCATCGGCGCCGAGGTGCTGGGTTCCGAGGCCTCCGACCATCGGCCCGTGCTCTTCGACCTCGTGCCGGTGGCGCGCTGATGGCTCGACCGGTGGACGTGGGCCAGGTGGCGCTGGCCCCCGACGACCTCGACGCCGACTGGGACGTGATCGTGGTCGGGTCGGGGCCGGCGGGCTCCACCGCGGCCTGCTGGCTGGCCCGGGCGGGTGCCCGCGTCCTGGTGCTGGAGCGCGCCGCCTTCCCGCGCGACAAGGCCTGTGGCGACCTGCTGATCCCGGACGCGCTGGCGGCCCTGGACCGCCTGGGCGTGCGGTCCCGGGTCACCCGGGTCGGGCACGCCGTTCCACGGCTTCGGGTCTCGAGCGCGCGGGGGGTCACGTTCGACGTGCCGTCCGACCTGGTGGGGCTGCCCCGACTGCAGCTGGACGCGCTGTTGGCCGCCGAGGCCGTGGCGTCCGGAGCGCGGGTGGCGCGGGGGCGGGTGGAGCGCGTGCGCGCACACGAACGCGGGGTGGAGGTCCACGTCGCGCCCGCTCCCGGGGCCGACCCCGTGCGGCTGGGCGCGCGCTTCGTCCTGCTGGCCACCGGGGCCGATACCATGCTCGCCGAACAGGTGGGCATGATCGAGCGGCCGGCGCCGTCCGCGGTGGCGCTGCGCAAGTACGTCACGGCGGACGTGGACCTGCCGGATCCCATCATCTCGTTCGACCGCGCCGTGTTGCCCGGCTACGCCTGGATCTTCCCGCTCGGGGCGCGGCGCTTCAACGTGGGCGTGGGCCTCTTCTTCGACGAGCGGCGCAAGCACGACGTGGCGGGCCGGGCGTCGGAGCTGCGGGCGGTGCTGGGCCGGTTCCTGGCGGAGAACCCGGAGGGCCGCCGGCTGGCGGCGGCCACGCGGGAGGAGAGCCCGGTGCGGGGCGCCCGGCTGCGCACGGGACTGACGGGCACGCAGCCGCTCGACCGTAGCGGAAGGATCCTCGCCGTGGGGGAGACGGTCGGCACCACCTACCCCTTCACGGGGGAGGGGATCGGCAAGGCGATGGAGTCGGCCGAGCTGGCGGCGGAGGTCGTACAGGCGGCCCTGGCGGACGGTGCAGCCCGGACGGCGACCTACCCCGGCACGCTGAACGCGACGTTGCGGGCCCGCTACGACGGGTACCGGACCGCGGAGCGGTGGTTGGGGCGCGCCTGGGTGGGGGACCTGGTCTCGTGGCGCGTGCGCCGCAGCGGGCGCCTGCGCCGGGCGGCCGAGGACGTCCTCGCGGAGCGCACCGACCCCGGGACCATCTTCTCCCCATGGACGCTGGTGCGTTCGCTCTTCGGATGACGCCCGCGACCCACCCCCGTCCACGAGGGTGCGGTGCCGTTCCGTAATGCTACGGAGGCCCGCCCCGTAGAGAGGACGTCGGCGCGAGCGGCGGGCTCGGGAAGGGGCCGATGGGAGAGTCTCCCACATCCGAATCAGGCAAACTCTTCCCTTTCTCTCGGCCGCCGCTGCGTCGATATTGTGACGCTGTAGTCCCGTTCCAGGGCACTCGTCCGTTTCACTCCCAGACCTTGGGGTGCGGGCGATCGGGGACCGAAGCCAGACGGTTCGGTCCCGGGCCAACCGGGTGCCCCCGGGAGTGCGTTTTCCACCCTCTATCTTCTCTTCGGAGGCGTCATGGACACACGCCTTGTCCGTGTGCTCGTGCGTCTGTGCGTGCTGGTCGCGGGTCTCGCGTTCGCGGGTACTTCGGCGATCGAAGCGCAGCAGGCCATGGGCAACATTCGAGGCCAGGTCACCGACGCGGTGACCATGCGCCCGCTGTCGGGTGCGCAGGTCCTCGTGGTCGGCACCGGCCGCGGGGGTCTGGCCAACAGCAGCGGTCAGTATCTGATCCTCAACGTTCCCACGGGCTCGCACGTGGTGCGGGTCGAGCTCATCGGCTACGGCCTCGTCGAGCAGCAGGTGACGGTGGCCGCGGGCCAGACGGTGGCGCTCGACTTCACCATGGGCCAGCAGGCGCTCGAGCTCGACGAGATCGTCGTGACGGGCACGGCCGGTCAGACACAGCGACGCGCCATCGGCAACTCCGTGCAGAAGGTGGAGGCCGCGGCAGTCACCGAGTCCGTGCCGGTCGCCAACGTGCAGGAGCTGCTCCAGGCCCGCACGCCCGGTCTCACGCTCATCGCCGACGGCGGCGCCGCCGGGTCGGGCTCGCAGATCCGCCTGCGCGGGTCGGGCTCCCTGTCGGGGCAGACGCAGCCCGTGGTCTTCGTGGACGGCGTCCGCATCGAGAGCGGGAACCAGAGCGGTCAGTGCAACAACGTGGTGCAGTGCACCAACGCGCTGGACTTCCTCAACCCGAACGACATCGAGTCGATCGAGGTGATCAAGGGGCCCGCCGCGTCGACGCTGTACGGCGCGCAGGCCGCCTCCGGCGTGATCCAGATCATCACCAAGAAGGGCCGTGCCGGGACGGGCATCCAGTGGAACGCCAGCATGGACGCCGGCACCTCCGACTGGAATCTGGACCGGCCCATCACCTACTGGCAGTGCACGCAGGCCAACGTCAACGACGCGGTCCGGTACCCGGGCTGTCAGGGCCTGGCGGCCGGGACGGTGCTGACGGACGATCCCATGACGCGCAATCCCAACGCGGTGCGCGGCAACGAGGGGTCGAGCGACCCGAACGGCCCCGGCCAGTACGCGTTCAACGTGTCGGCCCGGGGGGGTGGTGAGCTGTTCAACTACTTCATCTCGGCCGAGAAGGGCGACGAGCAGGGCATCTTCCTGAACAACTTCGCCCGCCGGACCGGTGGCCGCGCCAACTTCGGGTTCACGCCGACGGAGAAGCTCAACTTCAACGTCAACGTGGGCTATGTGCGCCAGCACATCCGCTCGCCGCTGTCCAACAACTCGTCCAACTCCGTGCTCCGGAACGCGTACCGTGGGCAGACCCTGGCGGTCAGCCACACGTGGGAGCCGGGCTTCCGTGGCTTCGGGCCCGAGCTGGCCAACCAGTACGACCTGCAGAACCGCGGTGAGCGCTTCACCATGGGTGCCACGGTCAACTACGAGCCGTTCCCGTGGCTGTCCAACCGGCTGGTGCTGGGCATGGACCGGAACGACCGCGAGGTCACCGAGTTCTATCCCATCGACGGGACCGGCCTGGCTCCGTGGGGCGCGACCAATGCGACCGGCGTCATCGACATCTTCCTGCCGGACGTGCACACCTGGACGGTCGACTACTCGGGCACCGTCAATCTCGACCTGAGCGACGATTACAGCTCCGCCTTCAGCGCGGGCATGCAGCTCAACTCGCGCAAGTTCGAGTCCTACACCACCATCGGTGAAGGCCTCGTGGCCAGCCAGATCAACCTGGTGGGCTCGGCGGCCAACACACGGGCACAGCAGGACCTGGAGCAGCAGACCTCCCTGGGCTTCTTCGTCCAGGAGCAGGTGGGCTGGCGGAACCGACTGTTCGCCACTGCGGCCGTGCGCGTCGACGACAACTCGGCGTTCGGGAAGGACTTCTCGCTGGTGGTCTACCCCAAGGCCCAGCTCTCCTACGTCGTCTCCGACGAGGACTTCTTCCAGGTCGACTGGATCGACCAGCTGAAGCTGCGCGGTGCCTGGGGTCAGGCGGGCAGCCCGCCGGAGCCGTTCGTGGCCGACCGCACCTATGACGCGGGCGTGACCACGCTGGCCGATCAGGCCGTGAACCTGCTGCGGCCGTCTTCGTACGGGAACCCGGACCTGAAGGCCGAGACCGGCTCCGAGCTGGAGCTGGGCTTCGAGGCGTCGTTCCTGGACGGGCGCCTGGGCCTGGATTTCACGTACTACAACCAGAAGACGCGCGACGCCCTCATCGAGGTGCCGGATCCGCCGTCGTCGGGCTTCAGCGACACGCACTTCACCAACGTGGGTGAGATCGCCAACAGCGGGATCGAGATGCTGCTGACGGCGACGCCGGTGTACACCCGCAACCTGCAGTGGGACGCGACGGTCGCGTTCTCCACCAACAGCAACGAGCTGGTCACGTTCGGTGACGCGCCGCTCACGCAGATCGAGTTCGGCGAGTTCGCCACGGTGCAGCGTCACATCCCGGGCTACCCGATGGGCGGCATGTGGAGCACCGACGTGGTCCGCGACGCTTCCGGTCAGCCGGTGCTGACGTCCAGCGGCGGCGTGACGGTTGCGACGGAGAAGGAGTACGTGGGACCGTCGCTGCCCACGCGCGAGATCGCGCTGACCAACACGTTCACGCTGTTCGAGAACGTCCGGCTCTTCGCGAACCTGGACTACAAGGGCGGCCACTATCAGTGGTGCGCCATCTGCTCGGTCCGGAGCCGCGTGGACCTGAACACGAAGCTGATCAACGATCCCAACTCGGATCCGGTGGACGTCGCCATCGCGCGCAGCCTCCAGACCAAGACCTGGATCAAGGAAGCGGACTTCATCAAGCTGCGTGAGATCTCGGCGACCTATCAGCTCCCCGGTGGTGTGGTGGAGCGCGCCGGCCTGAACTCCGCGGCGCTGACGCTGTCGGCCCGCAATCTGTGGATGTGGACGAAGTACAAGTTCGACCAGGAAGGGCTGGGCTCGCCCGACCCCGAGGTCAACTTCAGCTCGCTGACGACCTTCAACCGCACCGACTACGCATCGATCCCCATGCTCCGCACGTTCGCGCTCAGCGTGCGCGTGGCGTTCTGACGGATCGAAAAGGAAACCACAACTATGAGTCGTTCTCTCGTAACCAAGGGGGCCCTGGCGACCGCGGTCGCCCTGTCGGCCCTGGTCGGGACGGCCTGCTCGGTCGACGAGCTTCTCAAGGTCAACAACCCGGCCGAGCTCAATGAGGAGCTGTTGCAGGACTCGACGCTCGCGAAGGTGCTGCTGAACGGCGTGATCGGTGACTTCCAGTTCGCCTACTCCGATCCGTTCGTGTGGCGTGGCAGCATGTTCAGCGACGAGCAGATCACCGGCATCAACTGGGAGCAGACCGCGCGCCTGAGTCAGCGCATCGTGCAGTACGACGAGGGTGACGCGGACCTCATGTTCTCGGACCTGAGCCGGGCGCGGGCGCAGGCGGACAGCGTGTCGGGTCGGTTCCGCACGCTGCTCGCCAACCCGTCGACGGACGCGCGACTCGCCACCACGCTCGCCTACGCAGGGTACAGCTACATCCTGCTGGCGGACGCGATGTGTGAGGCCACGGTGAACGTGGGCTCGGAGATCTACGAGCCCCTCGAGCTGTACCAGTTCGCCGTGGATCGTCTGGAGGAGGCGCTGTCGATCGCTCAGGCGGCCAACAACAGCGACATCGCCAACATGGCTCGCGTGGGACTGACCCGCGCGCATCTGAACCTGGGCAACAACGCGCAGGTGATCACGTATGCGCAGCAGGTTCCGGTGGACTACCGCAAGTGGATCGAGTACTCGGCGAGCGACCCTCGCCTCTACAACGTGCTCGAGGCCCGGGTGACCGGTGCCAACCACGCGCTGGGCGTCGCCCCGCACTTCATCGCGGGTGGCCCGTCCAACTTCGGGCAGCAGAACCTGGAGGCGTTCCTGACCGATCCGCGGGTGCAGCACCTGCCCATCTGGCGGCTCGGGCACAACCGGCTGACGCAGCTCTACACGCCCAAGCAGGGTCTGATGTTCTCCGAGTACAACGGAGAGACCTATGCGAACGGCGGCTCGCCGCCGGACTACGGGCAGGGCACGGACATCACGTTCGCGTCCGGCCTGGAAGCGCAGCACAACATGTACGAGGCCATGGGGCCCGGTCAGGCGACGTTGGATTTCGTCAACGACCGCCGTGCCGTCGGCAACCAGGCTCCGGTCAACCTGACCGGGGACGCGCTCATGATGGAGCTCCGCGACCAGCGTGGTCGTGACTTCTTCATGAACGGGACGCGCCTGGGTGACCTGCGCCGCTGGCTCCGCCAGGGAGACGACATGTTCCCGAGCGGAACCCACCCGAACGAGCAGTGGGGCGCGTACGGCACGGCCACGTGCTACCCGATGCCGCTCGAGGAGTACGAGGGCAACCCGAACATCAACAACCCGCGCTGACGCGGGAGGTCGACCGAGGGTGACATCACCGGGGGTGGGGCCGCTGGCCCCACCCCCGGTTCTCGTTCAGGGACGTCGGGAGAGGGGCAGCACCGTCGGTGCGGTGGGCTCAGAGCGTGCCCAGGAAGCGGAGCACGGCCTCCTGGGTCACCCGATCGAGCGCGGCGAACGCCGTGCGGGCCGCCTCCGCCTCTCCGCCGTGCGCGAGGATCGCATCCCGGACGCGGGTGGCCCGACCGTCGTGGAGGAACCGGCGGCGGTAGCGCAGCCCGATGAGCGGCTCGGTCCGGTGCTCCGTAGCCGTGGCGCCGGCGGTGCACGCGCTCTCCAGATCCGGCCCCATGTCATGGAGGAGCAGGTCGGAGTACAGCGCGAAAGTGCGCCCCGCGAGGGGAGGTGGAGCGCTGGCTGCGGTCCGCTGCTGCGGCGTATGGCAACGGGCACACCCCAGCCCCTCGAACAGCGCCTCCCCCTGCCGCACGGCCTCCTCGTCGGCCGGCGAGGCGGTCCCGGGCGCCGGCGGAGCCAGCCAGCGCACGAAGTCGGTCACCAGCGAGGCCGTGCCCTCATCCACCTCGGGCTCTCCGGTCGGATCGGCCCCCTCGGGGAGGCCGGGCCGGTCGCCGGCCTGGGCTTCGTCCGGGACCATCGCGGTGGTGAGGCCCATCTCGAACCGGAAGGCCTCGTCCACGAACCCCGCCAGGGTGGCCGTGCCCGACTTGCGTCCGAAGCGGGCGGGGCGTCCCTGCCCGTCCTGACCCAACCGCCCGGAGATACCGTCCCCGTCCCGGTCGTCGGGGTCGGCCCGCGCCTCCAGGTCCGCCAGGGGGATCAGGTCCATGAGGCCGACCCCGAACAGGAACGGGGTGTTGATCCGCCCGCGGGTGTTGGCCTCCGCGGGCGTCCCGGCCGGAGCGGCGCCCAGGGCGGCCGCCCGCGGGGTGACCTTGGCCCGCACGTTCTCTCCGCCCTGGGCGGCCAGCACGTCACATGTGCCGTCCGCGGCCTGATGGGCGGCCTTCACCACCAACTGCTCCCCCGTCCCCCCGTCCGCCGGATCCGTGTGGCAGGCGTTGCAGGCGTTCTCGTTGAAGCGGGGCCCGAGGCCGTCCGCTTCGGTGAAGATCCGACCGAAGAGCGCCTGGCCGGCCCGGAAGCGCTCCAGTTGCGAGGCGTCGAGGCCGGGCACCGGTTCCCCGATGGGGGCATGCAGGGGACTGGGCGCCGGTTCCGGGGTACAGGCAGCAAGCAGCAACACGGCGCCGCTGAGCCAGCGAGCGCCCGGGAACGGGGAACCAGGAGCGAGTGTGGGCATGAACGAACGTAGGCGTTCGAGCCGGCTTCCGGCAGTCGTGCGGGGCGGTGCGGGACTGGTGGCCTTCGCGGTGCTGGGTGGGTGCAATGTCTTCGACACCGACGACAACCGGCCGGAGCGCGCGCGCGTCCAGGTGGAGGTCTCGTCCGCGCCGTCGCCACTGCGGTTGATCGTGTCGACGGACTTCGTCGAGCTCGTGGACCAGGATACGGGCACCATCCTGGCGGCGCTGAACGAAGCCGACACGTTCGCGTTGGCCGCGGGAGACTCCTTCGACCAGACGTTCTCGCTGGAGGAGCTCGGGAGCGTGCTGGCGCGGCTCACGGAGACGGAGGACGAAGAGGCCACCGTGCGCATGCGGGTCTACCTCGACGGAGGCCTCGAATACGACCGCACGGGCACACTGCAGGACGCCACGATCGAATACCGCTTCGTCTACTCCAACTTCTTCTGAGCGCGGCTGCGCTCAACGGGGGTCGATCGCCTCGGCGCCGCGCAGCTTGCGGAAGAGGCGATCGGCCCCTGTGACGATCGTGGGGACCACGGCGAACAGCAGTCCGTAGCCGAGCGCGTTGGCGAAGTCCGCCTCGCCGGCTCCCTCCGTCGACAGCGCGAAGGCGTAGCCCGGGATCAGCGCCACGGCGGCACCCAGCGCCGCGGGGCCGAAGCGGCCCACGGACCGCTCGGTTCCTCCACTCCAGCGGGCGGAGAGGGCGGCGGCCACGGTGGGGATCAGCACCGCCGTGGTGACGGCCAGGGCGGTGCCGCCCGTCCCGCACTCGGTGACGATCTCCTCCTTGGCGTCGATGCCCACGCACTGGCCGGCCACGATCGCCCCGGCTGCCACGCCCGCCGCGTTCCCGAGCGCCGTGCCGAGGAAGGCGCGCCGGGTGTGATGCCCCTCCGGATCCTGGGACCAGTCGAAGTGGCTCTCGGACGGGCTCCGGAGCGGCATCGGCGGTCCGAGATCCGTGCCGCCCGCCGGTCGCTCCAGACCGGGCGTCTGCGTGCTGATGAGGATCACGCCGTAGAGCGAGCCCGTCCCGTAGCGGGCGCCGGCCTCCCCGGGCGGGATGACCTCGAGCTGCTCGATGGTGTTGAGCGCCAGCATGCCGTAGAGGAAGTTCGGGTTGGAGATGGGCACACCGTCCAGGTAGACGGCCGGATGCTGACAGCCGCGATCCAGCAGCGAGATGCTCTGGGCCGAGCGGAACTCCAGGCACACGTCCGTGCCGCTCAGGTTGTTGGCCTGGCGCACGCGGATGCCCGGGACGGTCTGGCGCAGCAGATCGCCCAGGTGCCGGCTGGTGCCGATCGCGCGCTGGATCATCTCCTCGTCCACGACGTGCTGGCTCGACCCCCGGGCCAGCCGCTGCCGCCGTTCGGGGGTCATGACCTCGACCACCACGGGCTCGATGGCGATCGCTTCGCGGGAGATCCGGATCTCGAGCTCGAGGGCGGACGTCCCGACGTCGACGACCTGCTGATGGGAGCCGTAGGCCAGGTGCTCCAGGACCAGCAGCCGCTCCCCGGCCGGCAAACCCCTGAGGAGGAAGCGGCCGTCCGCGTCGGTGAGGGCCTCGGCTCGCGTGCCCGCGGCCCGCAGGAGCACGTCGGCCACGCCGTCGCCGCTTTCCATGTCCACGACCCGACCGCGAAGGTCGAGCGCCTGGGCCCGGAGCGCGCTGGGGGCGACCAGCGCCGCGAGGAGGGCCAGAAGGGCCCGGAAGCGAAGGGGTCGGGAGGAAGCCATGGCGATCCGGATGGGGAGCAGGTGAAGCGGGAGCCGTGCGGGTCCCGTTTCTAGTACGCCGGGGCGGGCGTCCGGTGTCCGTGGCGCCCCCGATCCTGAATGTGCGACGGGGTCGGCGCCCCCGCGAGGGCGCCGACCCCGGTCCTCGGACGGCCGGGCTTCAGCGCGCGGAGCCGGGCCGCTGGCGGCCCGGCCGGCCGGGGACGCCATTCCCCGGGCCGGGCCGCCCGTCCCGCAGGCGGGGACGGTCACCCCGGTCGCCCCGACGGCCCTCGGCCCGGTCGGCACGACGCTGCTGCCGCAGCTCCTGCAGCCTGGTCTGCTGCGTCTCGGTCAGGAGTCCCTGCATCTCCACGCGCAAGGCATCCCGCCGTTCGTGCGCGCGATCCCGCGCCTGGTGCAGCGCGTCGCGGGCCTCCGCCGCCGTACGCTCCCCGGCGGCCACGTCCGAACGGATCCGCGCCCGCTCCGCCTGGTCCGCCTGTGCAGCCTGCAGGTGCTCGAGGCGCAGCGTGTTCAAGCGCGCCACCTGCTGGTCGGTCAGCTCGAGGGCTTCGCGTTGTCGCAGGAGCGCCTCGACCCCTGCACCCCGCGGTCCGACGAACGCAGCGCGCGCACCGTCGCCTCCCGGGCCCTGCGCCCGCGGCGCACGTTGCGCCGCCAGGGGCGCGGCCACCAAACCCGCACCGGCCACCACGGCCACCATCACCTTCGCTCTAGCCTTCATGACGACCTCCGTTGTCGATGTCCTGTGGGATAGACACACGGAGCGCCGGTTTCGTTAGGTGCTGCACGCCTGGCCGGAGTGCGCGGCGGCACCTCCGAACGATCAGAGGGGCAGCGAAACCAGCGTGCGGTCGGGCGCGACCGCGGAGAGGACCACGCGCACCGGCTCCACCACGCCCGCCGCGCGGAAGGACTCCGCCCGCACCACGAAGCTGGGCGTGATGACATATCCGCGGGGAGCGACGAGAGCGCCGTCGCGGGTACGCAGATCTTCGGCGAGCGCTGCGCCGATGGGGACCTCGGAGAACGGAAGCTCGCGGATCTCCTGGCGCGCCAGCGCCGCACCGCGTGCGCGGGCGAACGTCGCGAGCAGGTCGCGGTCGTACAGGGTCCGGCCGCGCATGGTGTCGAGGGCCTCCTGCTCATCGATGCCGCGAGCTTGCAGGAGGTCGAAGTCCACGGCGATGCGTAGCATGTGACCACCCGGCGTCGCCGGTGCGATCCCGTCCAGCACCGACCGGTAGAAGTCCTCCACGACGTGCGCCACGGGCTCCAACCGCGGGATGTCGTCGATGATGGCCCGTAGTAGCGCGGGGATCCGAGCCATCTCGTCCAGCTCGGTCTCCGTCAGGCTCTGCCCGTGGTACATCTTGGCAGTGGTCCCCGGCGAGAGCGCGACGCTGCCGATCTGCGACATCATCGCCGCGACTTCGATGAACCAGCTGCGCCCCACGCCCAGGTCGCGACAGAGCTCCCGCACCATCTCCCGCACCCGCACGGCCCGTCCGAACGCCTCGGGGTTGGCGAGGGCCAACATGTCCACGAGCGCCTGGACGCTGCCGCGCAGCGTCGACTCCAGCAGCTCGCGTTCGGCCACCTGCAGCTGGTGGTATTCGACCGCGCCTTCGAAGGCGGTCACGAGCTGTTCGGTCGGGCACGGCTTGGTGAGGAACCGGAAGAGCTGGCCCTCGTTGACCGCCCGGATGGCCGAGTCCAGGTCGGTCTGCCCCGTGAGCAGCATCCGGGTGATCTCGGGGCGCTCGCTGCGCACGCGCGCGAGGAGATCGGCGCCGGTCATGCCGGGCATGCGCATGTCGGACAGGATCGCCGCGACCGAGTCCTCTCCCGCCAGGATCTCGAGTGCCTCTTCCCCGCTCGTGGCGGTCAGCACGCGGAACTTGCGCCGCAGGTTGAGCTCGATGCCTTCCAGCACCTTGGGCTCGTCGTCGACGCACAGGACCAGAGGCTTGAAGCGGACTGCGCTCATCGCCCGACTCCGGGTAGCACGCTCTCGGCCAGTTCCACCGCCGCCCACTCCCACGCCTCGATGCGGTCGGCCACGCCCGCAGCGGCGAGATAGTCCATGTCCAGAGGGTCCGGACGCAGGGCCGTCCCGTCCATCGGACCGAAGCTCGAGCCCACGATGCGCTCGGCGAGGGCGGCCGCGACGTGGACCGCGCCGGCCGGCCCGAATCCCGCTTCGCCCGCCAGCGCGGGACGGTGATGATGCTGCACGCTGCGGGTGACGCGGGCCGGCAGGTTCCAGCGGTCCAGCAGCCAGGCACCGATGTCGGCATGGGTGGCGCCGAAGATCCTGCGCTCCGCCTCGTGCAGAGGGATCTCCGAGACGCGTGCCAGATTGCGTGCCTGGCGGAAGCGACCGGGCAGATACACCGCCATGATGAACTGCCCCAGATCGTGCAGCAGCGCCGCCGACGAGGCGGCGGCCGCGGCGCCCGGATCATCCAGGAGGCGGCGGGCCAGGCGCGAGGCCAGATCACTCCTGCGGTCCAACGTCTCGACCGAGAAGCCGTCCACCTGCAGACCGGGGGCCATGGCGTCGAACAGGCCGTTCGAGATCACGAGCCCGCGCCAGGCTTCGATGCCCAGACAGCCGAGCGCATCCTCGACCGTGACGATGCCGCTGCCCGCCGCGGCGGCGTTGCCGACCTGGAGGATGCGCGCGGTGGCAAACACGTCGTGGCTGACGGCGGCCGCGACCTGCTGCGTGGTGACCTCCGCATCGCGCAGAAGGTCCAGCAGGGCGCGATGCACGTCGGGCGGGATGGGCAGGGCGTCGAGGCCGCCCACGATCTCCTCGATCTCGGGGTCCGGGATCGAGCGGCGGAGGTCGTGCCCGTGCGCGATGGCGCCCTCCAGCGTCTCGGCGTCGCACGGCTTGAGCAGGATCCGGTGTGCGGCCGGAAGGGCGCGCAGGAGTTGCTGCTTCTCCGCGTGCCCCGTCAACAGGATGCGCACCACCTGGGGCTGATGCGTGCGGGCCCACTCCAGGAGCTGGTTCCCGTCCATCTCCGGCATGCGCATGTCCGTGATGAGCACATCGAACGATTCCCGCTCCAGGAGGTCCACCGCCTCGCGCGCCCGGTCGAGGAACACCATGTCCCAGCGCTTCCGGTGCCGGCGGAGGCTGTTCTCGAGGCCCTCGAGGACGGCGGGTTCGTCGTCGACGAACAGGACACGGATCATGAAAGGCTCGTCCCGGGGTCCTGGATGGGCAGGCGGACGAAGAACGTGGTGCCTTCGCCCGGAGTGGTCTCGAAGCGCAGGGAGCCGCCGTGCTTCTCCACCACCACCGCGTAGGAGATGGCCAGCCCCTGTCCCGTGCCCTTGCCGACGGGCTTGGTCGTGAAGAAGGG
The DNA here is from genome assembly GCA_041390125.1 of Gemmatimonadota bacterium. NCBI lineage: Bacteria > Pseudomonadati > Gemmatimonadota > Gemmatimonadota bacterium. The sequence goes on from JAWKQN010000023.1 coordinate 16,453, forward strand.
CTCGAAGAGGCGGTGGTGGATCGCTTCGGGGATCCCGGTGCCGGTGTCCGACACCGACACCACCACGAACTCCCCGTCCCGCCAGGATCGCAGCGTGAGAGCGCCGCGCTCCTCGCGGCCGACGTTGCGCTCCTCGATCGCTTGCGCTGCGTTGAGGACCAGATTCAGGAAGACCTGGTTCATGTCGCCGGCATAGCAGGGCACGAGGGGGATGTCCCCGAAGTCGGTCACCACGTCCGCGACGTACTTGTACTCGTTGCGGGCGACCGTGAGGGTGGTCTGCAGCGCCAGGTTGATGTCCGTGGCCACCTTGTCGTGCCCGGGGTGGGCGAACGCCTTCATGGCGGACACGATGGTGCTCACGCGGTCCACGCCTTCCAGCGTGCGGGCGAACGCCTGCGGCACGCGCTGCTGCAGGAACTCCAGGTCCACCTCGTCCTCGAGCTCGGCGATGCGGGTCCTGGGCCCGGAGGCCAACTCCACCGTGGCCAGCGTGTCCCGATACAGGTCCACCAGCGACAGCAGGTCGGTGAAGCTGCCCTGCAGGAAGCGGGCGTTGTCGCCGATGAACTGCATGGGTGTGTTGATCTCGTGCGCGATGCCGGCGGCGAGCTGGCCCACGGACTCCAGCTTCTGCGCGTGCCGCAGCTCCAGCTCGAGCTGCCGCCGCTCGCGTTGATCGGCCGCCGCCACCACGTGGATGGGCTGCCCGACCTTGGGGGAGGCCGTCGCGATGGAGAGCACCACGGGGATGGGGCCGCCCACGCCCTGCCATTCATCCTCGAATTCGTCCACCCGGGCGTCGTCGCCGGAGCTGACCAGCCACTCCCAGAGCCGGGCCGAGATCGATTCCACAGGGCGCCCCACCAGCTCGTCGGCCGGAACGCCCAGGAGCTCCACGGTCGCATCGTTCACATCGCGGATGGAGCCGTCGAACCGGACCACCAGCAGGGACTCCGGTAGGATGGAATACAGCTCCGTCAGGTAGGCATTGGCGCGCTGCAGCCGCTCGTTGGAGAGGAAGAGGTCCCGGGTGCGGTCCTCGATCATCCGCTCCAGGATGGCGACACGCTTCTCGGCGCGTTCCAACCTGCGGCTCCCGACGACGGTGGTCATCCCTGCGCCGCGGTTCCTGCGATGGACGTGGGGAGGGCGTGCTGCACGTGCACCACCAGGTCGTACTCGCAGGAGGCCGCGCCCTGGTGCATGCAGGAGTGCTTGGTGAACTCGACGTCCGTGCCGAAGTGTCGTCCCGCCCCCACCAACAGCCCCTCCATGAAGCCACACAGCCGCCGCTCGGAGTGGTAGGCCAGCCGCGCCGTGTCGGGGCCGGTGCGGTCCACGAGGAAGGTGGGCGTGACGGCCTGCGGCATGAGCTTGCGGACCTCCACGTGCAGCACCGAGTCGATGCTCTGCAGGAAGGAGATCAGATCCGAGTGGCTGTCGACCAGCATGGGGACCTTGGCCGCGAGCTGCGGGAAGCAGTACTCCCCGAAGGCGCGCAGGACCGCGCCCAGCGGCAGGTCGAGCATGAGGGCGGCGTTGCTGGCCAGCGCCACCAGGTCGGAGTCGGGATACGTGCCCGGTCCCACGAAGGGCTCCTGGGTCTCCAGCTCGGTCCGCTCGAGCAGCGCCTCGTAGACCTCGTCCCCCCACCCCTCGCAGACGAACGCTTCCAGCAGGTTGAAGACCACGCCCTTCATGTCGCTTCCCGCTCCCCGTCGGATGGGCGGACGGGCTCCGGGCGGAGCCCCCCTTCGCCCCTAGTGTCGGTCGGGGCGGAGCGGGGGTTGAGGCGCTGGGGCGCCGTCGGAGGGGGCCTTCCTCAGCCCCCGCCGGGTGGGGCCTGGATTCCCGGGCCGGTCGGCGGCGTCCATCCCCGCGGCGTGAGCACACCGAGCGACATGATGGTCTTCACGGCGTCTTCCACGGTCCAGTCCAGGCGCACGGTGGACTCCGCCGGCACCACCTGGAGGAAGCCCGTCGTCGGATTGGGTGTCGTCGGGATGAACACGGTGCACCAGGGCCGGCCGTCCTCGTCCTGGATGGTGTTGGTCAGGAAGCCCACCGCGCGCATGCCGGGGCGAGGGAACTCCACCATCACCACCGTCTGGAAGTCGGCGCGCGGGGCGCCGAAGGCCTCGACGACCTGCTTGGCGGCCTGGTAGATGATGCGCACGATCGGGATGCGCAGCACCAGCTGCTCGAACATCTGGATGAGCCGGCGCCCGACCACGTTGGTGGCGACCTGCCCAACCAGCAGGAGGATCGCGAACAGCAGCGCGATCGACAGCAGCGCGCGCGCCCACCCCGGCAGGTGCCCGAGCACCGGATCGAGGAAGGGGAGGAGCAGCCCCGTGGCCGCGGTGAACAGGAAGCGCAGGGCGAAGATCGTGATGCCCAGCGGAATCAGGACGACCAGCCCCGTGACCACCCGCTTGCGGATGTGGTGACTCGCCACCCTTCGGTGCTCCTTGACGGACGTGGTGCGGTGGGACAACCCGGTTGCCGCGCCCTGATTCTAGAAAGCCCGGACGGGCGGTCAACGGAGGGGGCGGACGGAACGAGCGGCCGGGGCCCCTCCCGCGGTGCCGCTCGGGGCGCGGCGGGGGCCGCGGCGTGGGATCCTGCCGCTGCCGCCCCTTCCGCCGCCCCTACCGGAAGGTGGTCGTCAGGCTGAGGACGACCTCGCCGTCGTTGTTGGAGCGGGCGCCCCGGTCACGGGCCCCGGAATCGAACGAGTCCACGAACGAGAGCTTCAGGTGCATGGTCTCCGAGACCCGGAACGCCGCGGAGCTGATGGACTTGACCGTGTAGTCCTCGAAGCGGCCGACCCTGGGACCGTAACTGGTGGTGCTGGCGAGGCGCACGCGGTCGTCGTCCAGCTTGCGCGCCAGGTTGAGCTCCATGGCGCCGCGCGCGACGGTCCGCACGTCCTCCTGCTCCGGCTGGGCCAGACGGGGATCGGTGCGTTCGGCGAGGACCGAGAGCCGCAGACCCACCTTGGTGCGATCGTCGTCGGTCACCTGGATACGGGCGCCGATGCCGGTCCGCACGCGGAGATCGATCCGCTTCTCGTAGCTGCCCTCGACCTGGGTGTGCACGAAGGAGGAGACCAGATCGTGGTGGCGGTAGTCGAGCGTCGTCTCCGCAGCCCAGGAACGCCGGCTCACGTCGCGGCCGCCTTCGTCCTGCGCGGCCTCGCCGTACTGGAAGGATGCGTCCGTGGCGAACGTGAAGCGCTCCGCCTCCGCGGAGGTGCCGGTACGCGTCAGGATCAGGGCCTGGGCGGTGTTGCCGAAGAACAGGCTGGCCCCGAGCTCCGCTTCCGACGTCCAGTCGATCGGCGGGGGGACCGGTTCGGCGGGTGGTCGAGTGGCCGCCCCGCCGTTCCCCGTGGGGGAGGCGTTCTGGGCCGACAGACCGTCCGCGCCGCCCGAGGCGGCGAGGAGTGCAGCAGCGAGAAGGGGGACGAGGGCGCGGTGGAGTCGGTCCATTCCTCTCGTGGCAGGGTGGCGTCCGCTCGTGGGTGTGCAAGAGACACGCCGGAGCGGTGAAGGGCAAGTGGGTGGAAACCCCTTGCATTCGTGGGGTTCCGTGCGCGTGCGCTGCGGCGTATGGGGAACGGAGGGACGCGTGTGCGGCACGGAGGGACCTGCGGTCGAATGGAGCGTGACGCCCTCGGGAGCCGCCTGACCAGAGCCGCCATCCACGACTGGACAGGTCATCCCGAGATGACCATTATGGTCTCATGACCGTCTCCGTGTCCCATCTGAAGGCCCACCTGAGCGAGATCCTCCGCGCCGTCCAGGCCGGTGAGGAAGTGGTCGTGACGGATCGAGGCCGGCCCGTGGCGCGTCTGGCTCCGTTGGTCGGGGCGGACGCCTGGGAAGCGCAGGTGGATACCCTGGTGGCGGCCGGTGCGGTGCGGCCCGGCCGCGGGCTCCTGCCCCCATCCTTCGCGACCCGGGAGCGGCCGGCGGACCGGAAGGGAGCGCTCCTCGCGGCGCTCCTCGAGGAACGGGCCGCCGGGCGATGAGGTTCTGGGACAGTTCGGCGCTGGTGCCTCTCCTGGTGGAACAGCGGGAGACGGGGCCCATGCTCGAGCTCCTCGCGCAGGACCGGGCCGGGGCGTTCTGGTGGGGGACGCCCACCGAGTGCGCGTCCGCCCTGGCTCGCCTCCGCCGCGAGGACGTCCTCGATGCGGACGCCGTCGCCACGGCGCGTCAGCGCCTGGACGACATCGCCGCGCACTGGATGGAGGTGCTGCCCGGGGACGAGGTCCGCCGCACCACAGACCTCCTGCTCCGGCGCCATCCGCTGCGCGCCGCCGACGCGCTCCAACTGGCTGCCGCCCTGTTCTTCTTCGCGGGGGTGGGCGGGATCTTCGTCACCCTGGACGCCCGCCTGGCCGAGGCGGCCGAGAAGGAGGGGCTGACCCCCCGGCCGTGAGGTGGGGTGGGGGAACGGGAGCGGTCGGCCGGACCGGGCGTGATCGGGGAGGGCCTCCGCGGTCGTGGCCGGGGGGCCGGAGCGGGCGTGACCGGGGAGGGCCTCCGCGGTCGTGGCCGGGGGGCCGCAGCGGGTTGAACCCCCTCCCCGGTCGGCTTATCCTTTCATGCTCTGCGGCCGCCCCGTGGGGCGGCATCTTTTTCGGCAGGTGCAGGGCCTGTAGCTCAGGTGGTTAGAGCGCACGCCTGATAAGCGTGAGGTCGGAGGTTCAACTCCTCCCAGGCCCATTGCAGGACCTCGAAGCCCCGCGCGGTCGACCCGGCCGGCGGGGTTTCGCATGGAGGAGCGCGTGAACAGGCACCGGGAACCGGCTATATTGGCCGTCTGACTGGAGGTGCCATGGAGCGCGTGGTAAACAAGGCGGCCAGCCACAAAGAGGCGCGGCGTTGGGACATCGAGCAGCAACGCGCAATGACCCCTCAGCAACGCCTGCGGGCCGCGCGTGAGCTCAAGAAGCGCGCCTATCCGGCAGACGCGAAGGACGTGCGCGCGTGGCACCGGTCCGCCTAGACCCCTCCCACTTCTCTCCTGACACGTGCGCGTTCCTCGAGGCCCTGGCAGCCCGGGACGTGCGGTATCTCATCGTCGGCGGGGAGGCAGTGGTCCTGCACGGTCACGTCCGGCTGACCGGGGATGTCGACTTCTTTTTCGCCAGGGATCGGCAGAACCTCGAACGGCTCTTCAGCGCGCTGCAGGAGTTCTGGGACGGCGACGTGCCAGGAATCGAAGCGCCGGAAGAACTCGGTCCTGTCGGGCTCGTCGTGCAGTTCGGGCAGCCGCCGAATCGCATCGACCTCGTCAATGACATCGACGGGGTCAGCTTCGACGAGGCCTGGCCTGACCGCGTCGAGGCGGTGATCGGGACCGAGCAGGGGGATGTACGCCTCGCCTTCATCGGACTGGAGGCGCTGGTGAAGAACAAGAGAGCGAGCGGCCGGCCCAAGGACCTGGACGACCTGAGCTACCTGCGTCCAGAGCCCTGAGGTCTCCGGGCAGCGAAGCGCTGCCTGCCGGCGAAGCGAACCCCCGAGAGCGCCCCGGGCTACCCGTGAGCCGCCGACACCTGATCCAGGTAGAAGAGGTTCCCGTCCGCGTCCGCCATCATCGCCATGAAGCCACCCCACGGCTGCTTCGTGGGTGGCATCGTGAAGCGCACGCCCAGGCCGGACAGACGCGCGTGCTCCGCCTCCAGGTCGGCGACCTCGAATCCGACCCCGGTATGCCTCCCGACAAGCTCGGCGTGATCCGGTCCCGGCAAGGCCACCCCCAGGCGGATCGTCCCGGCGGAGAAGGACGCGTACCCGTGCTCGGGTGAGGAGAACTCCAGGGGAAGCCCCAGGGCTTCGTGGTAGAAGGCGATCGCCTGGCTCAGATCGCTGACGAACACGTTGACGTACGAGATCTGCATGGGTTGCGCTCCTGTGCCCGACGGTGGACTGCTCGCCTCCCGCGAACAGTATCCCGACGCCCTGTCCGGCCGTGCAAGTCGCCGGGAACCGGTCTTCTCCGCTGGCCTTCCGCCCGCCACCCCGCCAAGATCCCTCCATGCGGACCGACGCCTCCATCCTGCACGCGGACCTCGACGCCTTCTACGCGTCGGTCGAGCAGCGGGATGATCCCCGGCTGCGGGGCCGGCCGGTCATCGTCGGGGGCGGCGTCGTCCTGGCGGCGAGCTACGAGGCCAAGGCGCGCGGCGTCCGCACCGCGATGGGGGGAGGCCAGGCGCGCCGGCTGTGTCCCGACGCCATCGTGGTGCCCCCGCGCATGTCGGCCTACTCGGAAGCGAGCAGGGCCGTCTTCGAGGTGTTCGACGACACCACGCCGCGCGTGGAGGCGTTGTCCATCGACGAAGCGTTCCTCGACGTGCGCGGGATGGAGCGCGTCGCGGGCACGCCGCTGCAGATCGCGGAGCGGCTGCGCCAGCAGGTGCGGGATCGGGTGGGCCTCCCCATCACGGTCGGGATCGCGCGCACCAAGTTCCTGGCCAAGGTCGCCAGTGGCGTGGCCAAGCCGGACGGGCTCCTCCTCGTGCGTCCCGACGCTGAGCTGGAGTTCCTCCATCCCCTTCCGGTCGGGCGCCTCTGGGGGGTGGGACCCAAAACGGCCTCGAAGCTGCACCGGGTGGGCCTCACCACCGTGGGCGAGGTGGCCGATCTGGACGAAGGCACCCTCGTTGCCCTGCTGGGTCGCGCTTCCGGCCGGCATCTGCACGCGCTGGCGCACAATCGCGATCCGCGACCTGTGCAGGTGGGACGCCGCCGCGGTTCGATGGGATCGCAGCGCGCGCTGGGCCGTCCCCGCCATTCGCACCAGGAGCTCGACTCCGTCTTGATGGCGCTGGTGGACCGGGTCACGGGTCGGCTCCGTCGTGCCCACCGATTGTGCCGGACCGTCACGCTCCGGATGCGCTTCGGGGACTTCAGCCGCGCGACGCGCTCCCACACGTTGCCCGAAGCGACCGCCCGCACGCACACCCTCCTGTCGGTGGCGCGCGGGCTGCTGTCCGACGCCATGCCCACCATCCGGCGGCAGGGCCTCACGCTGCTCGGCGTCTCCTTCGGCAACCTGGAGAGCGACACCGTGGTGCAGCTTACGCTTCCGCTGGATCGGCGGGACGCCCCGGCGCTCGACGCCGCGGTGGATCGTCTCCGCGACCGGTTCGGGTCCGGCGCGATCCAGCGAGGTGCCTTGCTGGGACGCGAGGACGGGCCTTCGGTGCCGCTACTCCCGGACTGATCCGCGCGCCTTCGGCGCCCGCTCGCTTCGGAAGCGGATGTGACTCCCGTCATGGCTCCTCGCCGCGGCATCACGTAGCGTGCTCGAACCACCAGGATCGGATCGGCCGCCCGGCGCTCGGGTCCGACTGGACGAGCCCGCCGCCGCGGGTAGTCGCCTGCGCCCTCAGGGCTGATGCCCGTGCGGGTCCGCTCCGCGGGCGATCATGAGGTGATGCATCCGATGATGATTGCCTTCCGCCAGGAATCCGAAGAACCCGAGACCACGTAGACGGTCGACCTCGTCGGGCCGCGACGTCGTCCAGGTGACGACCAGCACGTCGCCGCGGTCGGCGACGGAGGCGCTCGTCCCCTGAGCGCCCGACACCATGGCCGTATGCGCTTGGACCATCCGGCGAGCGGAGGCCATGACGTCGGTGGAGCCGGAGAGCGACATCTCGACCCCGTTCGGCAGCGGGCGCTGGCGCACCACGGCGCCCAGCGTCACGCGGTCCATGTCCACCAGGTGCTCGCGCAGCGCATCGATGTCGACCCGCGACCAGTCGGTGGCCGGATCGGCCTCGAGCAGGGACACGATCTCCGCGATGGCGGCGAAGGCCGCCTGCCCCGGCTCCTGCGGGAGCTCCTGGCCGGCGGCCGGTGCCGCTCCGAACAGAGCGAGGGTCGCGAACCGGAGGATCCATCGGCGAGCGGACATGACGGGACTCCTTGGGCTGGGGTGCGGGGTGCGCCCGATGCACCCGCTGGAGCGGAAGGTGGGGGGGGAGGCACCGGCGCGGGTAGGGTCACACCACGAGAGCCGCGGGGCGGCGCGGACCGCACCAGGTCGTCAGGAGAGGCCCGGGCGTCCACCGCGCGCTCGTCATCCCCCGATCAGACGCCGCCGGTGTGCGCGAGCTGGAGCAGGGGGTCAACACCGGACTCCCCGCTCCGACCGGTGGTGTGCGGTTGCCCTAACAGGTCCCGTCGGATCAGCGCAGGCCCAGCGCCCCTTCCGCCGCTTCATACTGGGCCCGGATCGGCTCGGTCATGCGCGCTACATAGCGTGCCTCCTCCTGGGGCCGCGCCCACCGGCGGTAGAGGTGGCCGAGGGCGCGGAGGTGCAGCTGCGTCACGCCGTCCTCGTCCCCGCGGTCTTCCTGCAGCTGCGCGTACCCCGCGAGCAGGATCGACTCAGCCCGCTCGTACCGACCCGCAGCCGCGAGCGTGGTGCCCAGCTCCCGCTCCGCGATCATCGTCATGACATGCGCCGGTCCGTACTCCCGCCGGTGGAAGGGAAGGGTCGCCTCGAAGACGGACGCGGCCTCGTCCAGTCGGCCGTGTCTGCGCAGGAAGGCGCCCAGGTCCAGCGAGCGCGACGCCCAGGCTGGGCTCTCGGCGCCAACCTCGTACTCTCGTTGCGTCGCCTCGCGGAGCAGGACCTCCGCCCGGTCGACATCGCCTGTTTGCTCCAGCACCGCCGACCGCTGGGACAGCGGGAAGCTCCACAGGTCGCCCTCGACCGCGTAGTCGTCCGTCATCAAGCGCACGCCCTCCGCCGAGAGGGTATCGGCGGCCGCGAAGTCCCTCATGTCGATCATGAGCCGGGTGAGGTCCATGAGCGCGAGGCGGAAGTCCACGCTGGACGGTGGAACGAGCGCACGGTAGGCCCCGACGCTTCGCGTGAGCAGGTCCCGGGCACGCTGCAGGTCGGCGGGATCGCCACGGATCTCCCCCCGATAGACGTAGTTCCTGCCGAGCAGGGCCATCTGCCGCACGGTTTCGCGATCCGTGAGGTCGGTGGCGGTGCCAAGCAGCGCCTCCCAACGCTGCTGCGCGCTGTCCGCAGCCTGCGGACGGCCCTGCATGTGCAGCGCGCGCATCAAGCCCTCGTAGGCCCGCAGACGGACGCCCTCGCTCGAGGCGTCGTCGGGCCCCGCGACCAGGGAACGGTAGATGGACTCCCCCTCGGTGAGGCGATTCTGGAGCGTGATGTTCTCGGCGAGCGCGAAGCGCAGCTCGTCGCGGTCGGCCGCCTCCGGAAGCTCGACACCCGGCTCGTCCGTGAGCGCCAGGAGCCGGCGGAGCAACGGCTCCGCCTCGCCCGGCAGCGACAGGTTGTTGATGCTCGAGGCGATGGCCAGGAGGACGGTGGCTTGCGTGCCCACGTCGCCCCCGAGCGTGTCCACGCGCGCCGCGCCGCGCCGGAGCAACTCCAGGGCCGTGACGTCGGGGCCCGCGTCCGATCCGGGGTCGCCGGCCTTGAAGAGCCCCACCAGGAAGTCCGTCACCGTCCGCGCGCGGTCCCGCTCGCGCTCGGCGTCGCGGGCCGCCGCCTCCGCGCGGTCGCGTGCGGCCGCGATCCGGATGTTCTGGATCTGGGAGGTTCCCAGCCATGCGATGCCCACGAGGATGCCGGCCACGAGCGGACGGTGCCGCCGCACGAACTTCAACGATCGATACGCCCATCCACCAGGTCGGGCGAGCACCGGCCGTCCGTCGAGGTATCGCTGCAGGTCCTCTGCCAGCGCACCGACCGAGGGATAGCGGCGCGCCGGTGACTTCTCCAGGCACTTCAGAACGATCCGGTCGAGGTCCCCGCGCAGTCGCCGGCGCAGCGTCCGCGGGCCATCCGGGTCGGAGCCGCCACGAGGATTCTCCGATGGAGCGCGCGGCTCCTCGTCCGTGATGAGACGCGCAGCGTCCGCTGGGCTCAGGGTGTCCACGTCGAACGGGGGGACGCCGCACAGCAGTTCGTAGAGCAACGCCCCGACCTGGTAGACATCCGTCGCAGCGGTGGGCCGGTCTCCGCGAACCTGCTCGGGAGAGGCATAGGCCGGGGTGAAGACCTGGGTGTGGCTCCCGTCGGGCCTGGCCTCGGCCACGCGCAGCAACGCGGCTACCCCGAAGTCCAGCAGCTTCGTGCGTCCCTCCGACGTGACCAGCACGTTCCCCGGCTTGATGTCGCGGTGGACGATCAGATTGGCGTGGGCGTACTCGAGGGCGTCGCACAACTCGAGCACGAGCCGGAGGCGCCGCTCGAGCGATGCGTCCTGGTCCCGGACCCAGCGGGTGATGGGGAGACCGTCGACGCGCTCCATCGCAAACCAGGAGATGCCGTCCGAGGTGACTCCGGCGTCGAGCAAGGCGGCGATGCCGGGGTGCTCCAGCCGGGCGAGGATGCGCTGCTCGGCGTCGAAGCGGCGCTCCGCCTCGAGGCTCGCGAAGGGGCTGCTGATGACCTTGAGCGCGACGCGCTTTCCCAGCCCGGCCCGCTCGGCGGCGTAGACCCGCCCCATGCCCCCGCGACCCAGCTCCTCGAGGATCGTGTAGGGCCCGACCTGCCGGGGAAGGCCGGTGGGGGAAGCAGCGACCTCTCCCTCCCGCTGGATGACCTCCTCCAGGTCCGCCCAGTCGTCGTGGTCGTGGTAGTGCGCGAGCAGCTGCAAGGCCCGCTCCAGGAGTGGAGGATCCTGCGCACAGCGCTCTCGCACGCGTGCCTCGCGCTCAGATGCGGGTAGCCCGGAGAGTTCGGCGAAGATCCGCTCCAGGCGTTGGTAGTCGTCCATCGTCGCCTTCTCCTGGCGCCGCCGCCGCGGGGCACCCCTCCTCAGAGCGCGATTTCCGTACCGATCGGTCATCCACCGGGTCCGACGTTGACCGGTCGGGCCCCGCCCGCGCGCGTCTGGCGGATAGACCCTATGTTGCCACGGAACTTCGGACGAAGGAAGCCGCACATGGGTGCCGACGCCGACATCACCGCGTTGATGGAGCAGTGGCGCGCTGGAGACCCGATGGCCGAAGAAGCCGTCTTCCGGGGCCTCTACGGGGAGCTGCGCGAGATCGCGGACCGGCTCCTTCGTGGGGAGGCCGCCGGACACACGCTGCAACCCACCGCCTTGGTCCACGAAGCCTACCTACGGCTCGGCGTCTCGGACTCGCTGCCGGTGAACGACCGGCGGCACCTCCTGGCCCTGTCGGCCCGCGTCATGCGTCAGGTCCTGATCGATTCGGCCCGGCGCAGACGGCGAGCCAAACGGGGAGGTTCCGCGCGTTGGGTGACGTTGGATCCCAGGTGGGCGGGGGCGTCTTCGGAGCCCCTGGACGTGGAGGCGTTCGAGGAGGCCCTGGCCCGGCTCGAGGCGCTCGACCCCCGGAAGGCGGAGCTCCTGCAACTCCGCCATCTGGCTGGGCTTCCGCTCGTCGAGATCGCGGCGCTCACCGGACTGTCCTCGAGCACCGTGAAACGCGACCTGCGCTGGGCGCGGGCGTGGATCATGACGGAGCTGGAGTCGGCGTGAGGGAGATCCGAGCCTGATCCGCCCCTGATCTCTCCGAGCGCAGACTCCCGTATCCTTCCTCGCGGACGTGGGGTCCGGCGGGCCACGACCGCTGGGCGGCCCTATGTTGGATGGCCCGGACCTGCGAGCAGAGGTGGACGTGCACGAGGACGAGCTGGACCGGCTCAACGCCGCATTCGATCGGGTGATCGAGGCGGCTCCCGGTGAGCGCGAGGCGCTCCTGGTGGAGCTATGTGCCGGGGACCGCCACCTGGAAGCGCGGGTGCGGGCGCTCCTGCGGCACGACGAATCCGGCTCCACGCCCCTGGACACTCCGCTCGATCAGCTCGTCGCGGTCGCGTTGGAGGATGGCGACGTCGGGGCCCGGGTAGGGCCCTACCGACTGGTGCGCGAGCTGGGTCGGGGCGGCATGGGTGCGGTGTACCTGGCCGAACGTCGGGACGGCTCCTTCGAGCAGACCGTGGCGCTCAAGCTCGTGAAGCGGGGGATGGACACGGACGAGGTGCTCCGCCGCTTCCGGGCCGAGCGCCAGATCCTCGCCGGCCTGCATCATCCCAACATCGCTCGACTCTACGATGGCGGCGTCGCGCCCGACGGGCGTCCCTACCTGGTCATGGAGTTCATCGATGGGTCGCCCATCACGCGCTGGGCCGACGCACGACGGCTCCCCGTTCAGCGTCGCCTGGCGCTGTTCCAGGATGTGTGCAGCGCGGTACGCCACGCGCATCGCAACCTGGTCGTCCATCGGGATCTGAAGCCGTCCAACATCCTGGTGATGGAGGACGGCACGGTGAAGCTGCTGGACTTCGGCATCGCGAAGCTGTTGGGCCCGGGCGCGAACGGGGACGCGACTCGCGCGGAGCACCAGATCCTCACGCCGGCGTACGCCGCTCCGGAGCAGCGAGGAGTGGACGGGGCCGTGACCACGTCCACGGACGTCTATGCGTTGGGGGTCGTGCTGCACGAGCTGCTGACCGGCCGTAGACCGGACGCCGAGCAGCGGACGCTCCCGAGTCGGACCTTCACGTCGGGGCCATCGACGGAAGCGGACGGTCCTGGCGATCCGCTGGCGATCAGCCAGCGTCGCGCCAGCACACCGGCGCAGTTGCGGACGGCGCTGCGCGGGGACCTGGACGCCATCCTGCTGAAGGCGACCGCGGAGGATCCCCAGGAGCGCTACGCCTCGGTCGATGGATTCCTGGACGACCTGGAGCGCTTTCGCGAATCGCGGCCGGTGGGGGCGCGCCTACCCACGCGAGCCTACCGGCTGCGCCGGTTCGTGCGACGCAATCGCGGGCCGCTTGCCGCTTCCGCCGCGATCGGGATCGCGCTCGTCAGCGGCCTCGGTCTCGCACTCGGGCAGCGGAATGCCGCACGCCAGGAGCGCGATGCGGCCGAGGCGGTATCGGCCTACCTCGAGGGAGTGTTCGAGTCGGTCAATCCGGTGGGTCGGACGCCCGGCGCGGACACGTTGCGGGTGGCGGACTTCCTCGATCAGGCTACGGAGTCCGCACTCCAGGACCTGGACGATCAGCCCGCGTTGCAGGCACGCATGCTTCGGGTGCTCGGCCGCGCCCACTTCTCCCTCTTCGAGTTCGAGCGGGCAACAGAGCTTTGGCAACGGGCCTCCGAGGTGCGAGCGGCGGCCGCGTTGCCCGCCGATCCCGCTCTGATCCGCGCGCTGGGAGAGGTTGCGGTCGAGCGGGCGGAGTGGACGGCGGCCGACAGCTTGCTGCAACAGGCTCTGAACGAGGCCGGTCGGGCCACGCTGGAGCGCGCGCAGGTGTTGACGCTCACGGCGCGCAGTCATCTGTACCGCGACCAGTTCGACGCGGCGGAGGCGGCGCTGCTGGAGGCGATCCCCCTTCTGCGGACGCTCGGCTCCCAGGAAGACCTGGCCAACGCACTCTACCTGCGGGCCGGTCTCGCGTACGAAAGGGGGGACCCGGCAGCGGCCGTGGCTCCGCAACGGGAGGGGCTCACCCTGTTCCGACGGTCCCGTGGCGATGACGCCCAGACGGCCGTGGGTCTCACGAACCTGGGGATCTTCCAACGCGCGCTGGGCGACCTCTCCGCTGCGGACTCCGCGTTCCAGGCCGCGCTGGCCATCCTGGGAGACGGTCTGCCGGAGCATGCGGGCCCGGTCGTGGTGGCGCTCACCGAGTACGCCAACCTGCTCGCGGCGCAGGGCGACAGTCGTCGCGCCGATTCGCTCTACGAAGTCGCGGCCTTCCGCAGCAGTGGCGACGCCCGACGCCTGTCGGTCATCCTGGCCAACCACGCGCAGCATCGACTCCGGAGTGGCAACGCCGAGGGAGCGCTCGTGCTCGCCCGCCGCTCCGTCGAGGTCGCCGAGACCGTGTACGGAGCGGCTGCCCCCGCGACCGCCGGGCTCCGCATCGGGTACGCCCGTGCCCTGGACGCGGCGGGGGACAGCGCCGCGGCGGACCGGGAGTACGAGGCGACGCTCACCCTGATCGGCCCCGAAGGTCCGCTGGGGGCCCGTGTGGCCGCAGCGCGGGGAGCCGCGCGGGCGCTGTCCCGGCGCGGCCGGCACGCCGAAGCCGTGACAGCTCTGGCCGACCTGCTGGAGGAGATGCCCGGGGAGGGGTCCGCCGGGAGCGCGCAGTTCCGCATGCGGCAGGCAACGCTGCTGGAGATGGCCGCCGCATACGAGCGTTGGGGACGGATGGAAGAGGCGGCCCGATACCGCGCGCTGCAGGAGCAGGAGGCTGCCCGAGCGGAGGGTGGCCCCTGAACGGTCTCCGCGCCGAGGCATCGCGGTCGACCGGGACGGTGGGCATCGCCCGGGACCGCAGCGCTTGCCCGATACGGGCTGGCTTCGCCAATTGGGCCACGAGTCCACTCCGACGCCGGTTCTCCAGACCGCACGTGGCCGACACCAGCCCTGACGCAATCACGCAGCTCCTCCACCGCGCCCATTCGGGCGACGATGGCGCGTTCGACCAGCTCTTCGAGGTCGTCTACGACGAGCTGAAGCGCCTGGCCCAGGCGGTCCGTCGGCCTGGCGCGGCGGAGACGATCAACACCACGGCGTTGGTGCATGAAGCCTACGTCAAGCTGACGCCGTCCCGGCAGCTCTCCTGGGCCGACCGCAGCCACTTCTTCGGCGTCGCGGCCCGGGCGATGCGTCAGGTCCTGATCGCGGCGGCGGAGAAGAAGTCCGCCAAGAAGCGCGGCAGCGGTCAGGCGCCCGTGGCCTTCGACGAACAGCTGCACGGCGCGTCGGTGCAGCCCGAGCAGCTCCTGGACCTGGAGCGGGCCCTGGCCACGCTCGAGGTCGCCAATCCACGGCAGGCCCGCGTCGTGGAGTGCCGCTTCTTCGCCGGGCTCTCGGTGGAGGAGACCGCGGAGGCGTTGGGCATCTCGGAGCCGACCGTCAAGCGCGATTGGCGTTTCGCTCGCGCCTGGCTTACGGAGGCACTCGAGACTTCGTAGGCGTCAGCGGTTGGGCACCAGGCAGTGCAGCTGGATCCCACGGATGGTCCAGTCCGCCGCGACCGTGATCCCGTTGACCAGCCCATAGTCGGGACACACGAGGTCCACCTTCTCCTGCGTGAGCAGACCCGTGACCTGCATGCCCAGCCTGGATCCGGTGCGGCCGCCCCGTCCGTCGATGCTCGTGCAGCGCATGGACAGGCCGACGAGGATGGTGGATCCATCGAGCTTGTCGAGGTGGGCGGTGACGCCCTCGACCCAGGTGTCGCCGGCACACTCCCGGTAGTCGTTGAAGAACTCGAACTTCATCGCACCTGGCGACAGCGCGCGCACGATGTCCTGCAGCGTGATGGGGGCGGGAAGCGGCGCCTTGGCATGGAAGGCGTCGTCCTCCGTGCCCCACGACGCGCTCAGCCGCGTATGGCCCGCCGTCCAATCCACGCGAAGCGTGATGTCGGTGCACGCTCCATAGAACCGTTGCACCAGGTTGCGTTCGATCATGTCCGCCGTGATGCCCTTGACCCTGCCTCCACCCGGACAGGTGGCCGGAACGGTGGGATACCCGCTGTGTCCGCCGGCCCACCCGGTCGACACCTGAGTGAAGGTCATGTGCTCCACGTCGATGGTGTCGGCCACGACGTTCGAGACGCCGGCAGGACCGCGGGCACGGAGGTAGACGACCCGGCGTCCGGGAGGATCGAAGGGGAGACCGACCGTGGTATGGGTGGGACCCCCGACGACGCAGGGCAGCCAGGGCGCTCCCGCGAAGCTCGCATGGGTCGACGCCTGACACTCGGTGAACTGCCCCTCGATGCTGTATTCGAGGAATGCCGATACCAGGTTGTCGACGCTGGGAACGATCTGCCCGATGGCCGACTCGTTGCCGGCCGGGGACATCACGCGCAAGCTCGTGACGAGGGGGTTCGACAGGGCGATCTGGGCCGCGACGATCTCGGAGGCAGCGGCCTCGGTGCGGACCTGGAAGTACACGACCTTGGGGCCATTGGACGGGCTCAGCTCATAGGTGGGGCTCTCGCGGTAGAGGCGCCATTCTGCGCCGGCCAGTTGCGGCTGCTCCCCCGCTCTGTAGTAGACCGGATTCCCCAGGACCTGGTGCTCCAGGCGCACGGTGCGCAGGCTGGTGATGTAGCCCCCGCCATTCAGGCGGAAGTCGACGATGCGCGGTGCCAGCAGCGCGGGGTCGGCGGCACCCGCAGACGTCTTGGGTTTGACCTGCGCAGCGCTCGGCTGGGCACCCGTGGCGGCGAGCACGAGAACGAGCGGGAGCCAGGCGGCCGCCACGCGGGTCGGCGACGCGCCCCCCGTGGGGCGACGGTGACATACGGGCATGGGGCTTCTCCCGAGGCGGGTGTGCGTAAGGTCCGTGATCCGGCATACCGAGGTCGGGACCGCTGGGGATCACGGCCCAACGCACCTCGGAGGGATGTGGTCTCGGGCCTCGTGCGTCCCGGGACGGACGCCACCCTCGCGGGTGGAACGGGAAGTGGCGAGGCACACCCCCTGATCCCCGCCGACGCACGGTCCGGTATGCGGGGTGGATGCACCGAATGGGTCCGGACGTCCCGGCGGTCGTGCGCACCGCCATCCACCCGCTGCCGCTCCGAGGGTACGCCATGCGCCTCATCACCCACTCTGCCCGTGCAACAGCGCTGTTTCTCGGCGTCGCGTCGATCGCGATGCGACCCCCGCCCGGGGCGGCACAACAGGCGGTCGAGCTCGGCCGACGCTACGAGGGGGGCACCGCTCTGGTGTCGCCCGCCACGGGGTTGGGATTCCGTGTCCCGCCGGGATTCACGGGGGAGGTGGATCCCTCCAGCGAGCTGTTCCTGCTCTCGGATGGCGTGCTCACCGCCGCCGTGTGGGCGTACTCCCAGGGCACGCCCGAAACCGTGGCGGATGCGGTGATCGGAGACCTCGAGGAGCTGGGGTTGATGCTGACGCCCGACCAGGTCGAGTCGGAGTCCGGCGGCATCCGGGCGTCCTTCCATGCCCTGTCCGAACGCGGGCTGGAGCGCCTCCACGGCCGGGTGGCGGCGGGCTCCACCGGAGGCTCGTACGCCTTCGCCGTATTGGGCCCGCGCGACCGGGACGCGGCTCTGGTGGCGCTGGTGGATGCGTTCGCGCGCGACGTGGTCTGGATGGCTCCCATCACCCCAGCCTGGATGGACCGCGCGGCCGGGCTCCTGCTGCGTGCAGGATCCGACACGGGCACGTCGGTGGATCAGGGAGACGGCACGGTCGGCTCCTTCGTCCGTGAATCGACGACGGAGCTCTCCCTGTGTGGCGACCGTACCTACACGTGGCGTTCGGAGGGTGTCACCTACTTCTCCAGCGACGCGGCGTCGGCCAGCAGCGAGCACTCGGACGCACACGAAGGGACGTGGACGCTCGTGTCCGATCTGCTCGGCAAGGCCTGGCTGCATCTACAGCCGTGGGACCGCGACGCGCGTGTGTATGCGGTCCAAGTGCGCGGCGACGGTGCACTCCTGGACGGTCGGGACTACACGGTCTCGGAGGCGGGGTGCTGAGGATCGAGCTGCAGGTTGCGCTGGTTCCCCTCGCGACCGCCGCGTTCGGCGCGCCGAGCGTCTACGGCGCGCCCGGCGCGCCGCCGCCTCCCGGGGATCCCCGCCGCACGTAGACGAGCGGATCCAGCTCGAGCAGGCCGTCGTCCGGTGGGCCCGGCACGTAGCGCGCGTGGTAGCGCATCGTATCGGCTTCGGGGAGCACCACCGAGCTGTAGCCCTCGATGCTTCCGCCGATCAGGACGGCGTCGTGCCACAGTCCGCCGTCCCGCCAGACGGCGGTCCCCTCATGCAGCTCGCGGGTGCCACCTGCTGTGAAGAAGCGCCATGCGCCCGTGCGCGGGTCGACGAAGTAGGAGCCCTCGTACCGGCCGAAGAGCTGCTGGTCCGCTCCGCGGAGCTCGTTGCTGACGTCCACGATCCGTCCGGGGAGCCTCCAGCGGTAGACGAGCTGGCTGGTGAAGCCGTCCCCGGTGGCCATCCACGTGCCGATCAGCGCGTCGAAGCCGGACGGCCCGGCGGGGCCGTGCTCCGCCTGCGCAGCCAGGAGGTTGGGAAAGGCGAGGCCAACCAGCAGGAGAGGGAGGAGGGCCAGGGGCCGGAGCGGTCGAGGGCGGTTCATTCGGTGGCCTCGGCGGTCAGGTGGTCCAGGTAGGCGCGAAGGTGACGGACGGACGCGTCGAACGGTGCGATGCTCCGACTCGCGCGGGCCTGCATGACGGCCCCTTCCATCACGGTCAGCACGAAGGTCGCGAGCGTCGCGTGCACGTCTGCCGGCTGCGAGGGCAACGCGGCGGCCAGGCACGCTTCCACCCGGGCGCACCACGCCCGGAAGTTTCGTTGCAACCCCTCGCGCACCTCCGGCCCCAGGTCGGAGACCTCGAGCGCCAGATTGCCGATCGGACACCCGCCCACGAATCCCGTGGCGAGAAGTGCCTCCCGATAGACGTCCAGCAGGGCCCCGATCCGCGCCAGCGGGTCCCTCGTGCGGGAGAACGCCGGCTCCACGATCACCGGGTCCAGGAGCTCGAGGTAGTGGTCCAGGACCGCGAGGAGCAGCGCCTCCTTGGACCGGAAGAAGTGGTACAGGCTGCCGCTGCCCGCCCCGGCCTCCGCCAGGATCCGGGAGATCCCCGTGGCATGGTAGCCGTGGGCCCAGAAGAGCTCCCGGGCCGTGGCGACCAAGCGCTCGCGGGTGTCGCTTTGTTGATCGATCACTAAAGAAGAGTAGCGGGCCCCTCCGCGCCACGTCAATTCGTCGGGCACGGCGGTGGCGGGGAGGGGGGAGGCGGCGGTTGGCGCCGTGGTCGCCGATGCCGCCACGGATGGCTGCCGTCGGCGCTACCCTGCGACGGTCACCACCACCTTGTGGAAGTACCAGCTCAGCGCCTGGCTCTTGGGGTTCGTCTGCATGAACGTGACCGAGTAGGAGCCCGAGTAGCCCGGGTGCGGGTCGATGACCTCCGTGAGCACCTTCGTCGAGGATCCGACCGAGATGTCCTTGTGCGACCCGGGGCTGGGGACGACGCGGAACTGATAGGTGCCCGACTGGACGCAGGTGAGGTAGAGCTCCACAAGGTGCTTCTTGCCCGGCTCGATCAGGCCGAACTCCACCTGCACGGTGGGCTGCGTGATCTGCCAGTACTTGGAGCTGAACAGGGCGAGCCCCGTCTTCGGCTTCCCGGCGCTGGACCAGCTCACCTCGCCGGCCTGCACCATCATCGGTGAGAAGAACTCGAGCGCATCATCGCCCTTCCGTGGAACCGAGGGGCTCAGCGTCAGACCGGTGGAGACGAGCCGCGGAGGCACGCCCAGGAGCTTGCCCCGCGTGGTCGCGGTCAACTCGGGGGTCTCCGAGACCTGGAGCGCGCGGGGCGTCACGCCCAGCGCACGAGCGACCTTCGTGAGGCGCTCCTGTTCGGGCGTGGAGCGTCGGGCGGTGGTGGAACGCGTACGGACGGTGGTGGCCATCGGTCTCTCCGTTCGAGGGGTCCGTGCTTCGACAGGCGCGATCCGGCGCGCGGACCGGCCAGGTGGCGGGAGTCGGTCGGTGCCGGCACAATGAGCGGCCATCCCCTTGGATCCCCGCAGGTCGGGCGCCTTTCGCGCCGGATCCAGGCGGGTAGCCCCCGTCGCCGCTCCACCGCGGAGGACCGATGATGCGTCGTGCCGGCTCTACGTCCCACGCCCGGATCCGCCGCGGCTGCAGTCTGGTCGCGGCCCTGGCCGCCGTGGCGGCCGTACCGCAGCCTACGGCCGCGGTTCACGATCCCTATCCCCGGCGCGAAGGCATCGACGTCGAGGCCTACCGCTTCGAGCTGACGCTCAGCGATACGGTCGATGCATTCACCGGCCGCGCCACCGTGACGGTCCGGTTCACGCAGGACGGGGTGGCGGCCCTGCCGTTGGACCTCACGGGCGTGCAGGCGGATGGGCGCGGGATGACGGTGACGGCGGTCACGGCGGAGGGGCGGCCGCTGACGTTCACGCACGTGGACGACGTGCTGGACATCCGGTTGGCCGAACCGTCCGTGGCCGGCTCGCGGGCGCAGATCGTCATCGACTACCACGGTACACCCACGACGGGGCTGCACATCGGGCCCAACAAGCACGGGGAGCGCACGTGGTTCAGCGACAACTGGCCGAACCGCGCGCGCGCCTGGCTGCCGACCATCGACCACGTCTCGGACAAGGCCGCCAACGAGCTCGTGGTGGTGGCGCCCGCACACTACCAGGTGGTCTCCAACGGCCTGCTGGTGGAGGAGACCGACCGGGCGGACGGCACCCGCCTCACGCATTGGAGGAACACCGTACCGATCGCGCCCTGGCTGTACGTGCTGGGTGTGGCGCGCTTCGCCGTGCAGCACCTGGACACCGTGGATGGGGTGCCCATCCAGACCTGGGTCTACGCCCGCGACCGTGACGCGGGCTTTTATGACTTCGCGGTGCCCACGCGCGCAGCGATGCAGTACTACCAGTCCTACGTGGGGCCGTACGCCTACGAGAAGCTGGCGAACATCACGTCGCCCGTGACCGGGGGAGGCATGGAGGCCGCCTCCGCCATCATGTACCACGAGGACGCCGTGACGGGTGAGCGCACCACCCGCTGGCGCAACGTCATCATCCACGAGATCGCCCACCAGTGGTTCGGCAACGCGGTCACGGAGTCCGACTGGGACGACGTCTGGCTGTCCGAGGGGTTCGCCACCTACTTCACGCTGCTGTTCATCGAACATGCGTACGGTCGCGATGAATTCGTGGATGGACTTCGCAGCGCGGCCGAGCGCGTCTGGGCCTGGTACGACGAGAACCCGGACTACCGCATCGTCCACGACAACCTGGACGACATGGGTCGGGTGACCAGCATCGCCACCTACCAGAAGGGCGCCTGGGTGCTGCACATGCTGAGGAAGCGTCTGGGAGACGAAGCGTTCCATGAGGGCATCCGGCGCTACTACGCCCGCTTCTACAATGCCAACGCGACCACGCTCGACTTCCGGCAGACGATCGAGGAGGCGTCGGGTCAGGACCTGGAGGTGTTCTTCGAGCAGTGGCTCTACCGCGGTGGGAACCCACGGCTGGAAGGCGCGTGGTGGTACGATGCCGCGCGGCGCGCGGTCGTTGTGGAGCTGCGCCAGACGCAGGCGGGAGCGCCGTTCCACCTGCCGTTGGAGGTCGGGATCTACTCCGGGGGCCAGCGCACGCCCGTGCGCCTCGAGACCGTGGAGCTGACCGGCCGGGAGCATCGGTTCGAGCTGCCGGTGGACGCCGAGCCCGCGGACGTGCGGCTCGATCCGGGCGCGTGGGCCTTGTTCCGCGGTGGCATGGAACGGAGCCGGTAGCGGGCGTGCGCGCGGCCGTCCGCACCGGGTACGGTGGACCCGATGTCCTCCACCTGGCCGAGCTTCCGACTCCGGAGCCCGGTCCGGGCGAGGTCCGGGTGCGCGTCCGGGCCACCTCCGTCACCTACGGAGATCTGACCGCCCGTGACTTCCCCGGCGTGGGCCCGGACCGGTTCAACATGCCGGCGCCGCTGTTCTACGCAGCGCGCCTGCAGTTCGGGTGGTCGCGTCCCCGCAATCCGGTCCTGGGAAGCGAGTACGCGGGCGAAGTGGACGCCGTAGGGACCGGGGTGACGGCGTTCGCGCCGGGGGACCGCGTGCTCGGATACCGCGGCCCGCGCATGGGCGCCTACGCCGAGTACCTCGTCGAGAAGGCGGACGGCATGATCGCGCGCCTCGCCGACGGGATCGCGTTCGAAGACGCGGCCGTGCTTCCCTATGGCGGCACGACCGCGCTCGCGCTCCTGGACGCGGTGGACCTGCGCGCGGGGGAGCACGTCCTGATCGTGGGCGCTTCGGGCTCCATCGGCATGGCTGCGGTGCAGATCGCCAGCGACCGCGGTGCCCACGTCGTCGGCGTGGCCGGACCGCGCAATCAAGCGTGGGTGCGTGCGCTCGGCGCCGAGGAGGTGCTGGATCACACCCGGGACGACCCCAGCGCGGGGGGGCCGCGCTACGAGCTGGTCTTCGACGTGCGCGGCCGCCTGGGCTTCGCGCGCGCCCGACGTGTGCTCACCCCGCACGGGCGCTACCTACCCGTGAGCTTCAAGCTGCCGCTCCTGGTGGACGCGCTGCGCACGCGCCGCGCGCAGGGGCCGCGTGTGCGGATCGTGCTGGCGCCGGAGCGGCCGGACGACATGCGCACGGTCGCCCGGATGATCGCGGAGGGGAGCCTGCGCGCGCACCGCGACCGCACCTGGGAGCTGGCGGAGGCCGCCGAGGCGCACCGGTATGCGGAGAGCGGCGCGAAGTCGGGGCAGGTGGCGCTGAGGGTGTAAGCGGGAGGGAAGCTAGGCCACCCAGTGCTCCACGGGCTCGGACAGGAACTCCGTGAGCGGGATCCCATCGCCACCGACGAGCAGCGTCCGCTCCGGAGTGAACCGCTTGCGGAATTCGTCCATGCCCGGCGCGGACGCAGCGTCCGGCGAGCTCTTGACCTCGATGGCCGTGCGTCGTCCGCGATGCTCCACGATGAAGTCGACTTCGTGTCCTCGGTCGCGCCAGTAGTACACGGTGCTGTCGCCGGACATCGCTGCATTGGCGAGGTGCGCACCCACCGCCGATTCGACGAGGCGTCCCCATGCGGCGGCGTCCGCCCGGACTTCGGAGAAGCCCAGCCCGCTCTGGGCGGACATCAGCGCCGTGTTGAAGACCTGGAGCTTGGGGCTCGACGCACGTCGGCGCACCTGCTCGCCCGCGAACTTCTGGAGACCGGTGAGCATCCCCGCTCGCGATAGGAGGTCGAGGTAGTGGGCCAGTGTCGTCGTGTTCCCGGCGTCCTGGAGTTGACCCAGCATCTTCGTGTAGGAGAGGATCTGCCCGGAGTAGCGGCAGCCGAGCTCGAACAGGCGACGAAGCAGTGCGGGTTTGTCGACGCGCGTCAACAACAATACGTCGCGTGCGAGGGTGGTCTCGATGAGGGATTCCCGGACATAGCGGGCCCAGCGGTCCGGTTCGGTGATCAGCGGTGCCGCTCCTGGATAGCCGCCGTAGAACACGAAGTGCTCCACGCTCCAGCCGAAGGCACCCCCCATCTCGGATAGGCTCCAGTGGGGCAGGTGGAGAATCTCGAAGCGGCCGGCGAGGCTTTCGGTGAGCCCCTGCTCGATGAGCCATGGGGCGGACCCCAGCAGGACCACCTTCAAGTCACGCTCGGCTGCGGTGTCCTCATCCCATAGGCGTTTCACCGATTCGGCCCATCCGGATGCCTTCTGGACCTCGTCGATGACCAGGATCCCGGGCCCGCGGCCGGACTCGAGGCGGGCGGCGTCCCACTGCTGGGCGATCCAGCCCGCGCCCCGCAAGGTGGGTTCGTCCGCGGAAACCGAGCGGACCGGGATCTCCATGCCTGCCATGACCTGGCGCACCAACGTGGTCTTTCCGACCTGGCGTGGTCCCGCCACGACCTGGATGAACCGCCGGGGTTCGGCAAGACGGCGGGAGAGCTCGTCGGCGTCCCTCCGGACGAACGGCATCGTTTTACTCAATATTGTGAGTAATTTTACTCAATACATTGAGTATATCGATCGGGGTGAGGTTGGCAAGACCTCGTCTGGCGTTCCCCGGCGAGGGCGCCGAGGGGGGCCATCCTCGTGTCGTCCGGCGGTTCCCCGAGGGCGGTCAGCGAGTGGGACCGCGCGTGAAGAGGAGGATGGCCCCGGTCGGATACACGATCGTCTCGTTGGGCAGGATGACGGTCACCGACTCGATCATGTCGAGCGGCAGGATCGAGATCACGTCCCCCGCCAACGGGTACCCATCCATGTAGACCCGTAGGCAGTATCGGTTGCGGAGGAAGAAGCAGGGGCCGCTGTTGCCTTCACGGATGGAGACGAAGAGGGAAGGAGTGGACCGGATCAGGTCGACGAGGTTGTTTCCCCGCTCGAGTTGCTTGACGATCTCATCTCGCAGGATGGGCCGACGTGCGAGCGAGCGGGGGCTGCGTCCGATCCGGAACTGGATCTGGTCGAGTGCCCGCTCTCGCCGCTCCGCGGTGACGGTGATCCCCTCCATCTCGATCGGGTCCAGAAGCAATTCGATGTCCACTCCGTAGGTCGCATCTTCCCTACGCGCCATCAAGGGAGGGCTGAGGAAAGGGAAATAGCCGAGGTGCTGCACGAGGATCATCAGCTCTCCCGGACGATCGGCCCGCAGTGCGTACTCGCCGGCCTCCGCCGTCAAGGCGGTGGACACGACGCTGGAATCCTCCGCGTGCAGGAGCTGTATCAGCGCGGCCGAGACCGGAAGGCCCGTCGCCGCATCCACGACGTTCCCGACGATGGTCTGGCCGTCCACGGGGTGCGCGAGCAACAGCGGGACGGCGGCAAGCGCGATCGCCACCTTGCCGAGCCAGACGGTGCTGTCCGATCGGTTCATCGTTTCACATGCAGCGACCATATCCGTATGCTCGGTTGACCCGTTTCCGACACGCGGTTCTCGAACGCGGCACCCGAGCCAGCGAAGCCGCTCAAGAGGTCGGGAAGCCGAGTTCGCGCGTGCACGGTACCCAGATCCAGATCCCAGACCTCGATCCGGGTCTCATAGACCGAAGAAAGTCCGTCGGGTGCGCTCCAGATCACCTTGCCGGACGGACTCCTGGTCTCTTTCATGGCTGACCTCCAATCCGGACGTAGGCTCCAAAGCAGGATGACAAGAAGTCCCTCACGAACCTGGAGATCCTCGACCCGGTTCGGGGGCGGGTTCTCGGGGCTCCACGCCCCGGGGAGGGCCGGAAGATCGTTCAGTACCTCTCCCCTGAGTCCGCCCAGCCGCGTTCCGTCCTGTCCCCAGACCTCGAGGTCCAGGCGGTAACGCGGCATCGAGAAAACGACTCCGGACTCATCGACTGCCACGTGCCTTTGCAGATCGAAGTCCGTCGAGTCCTTGCCCCGACCTCTACACCGAACGAGCGGACTGTGATGCCCCTATCCAGGATATGAAGGGGAGTTGCTGACCTTCGGAGGTCCCGACTGCAGCGGCGACCCCGATCTGGCCCTCCGGGCGGGGCAGAGCGTCGAGAACGTGCCGTGAACGGGGAATCTGAGAAGCACGCCGTCGTCGGTGAACACCGACTGGCGCTGATGGCCCAGTCCAGGACGTGCACGCGGCCCGCCGCCTCAACGAACACCGGCCCGGGAATGGGGCGCGGAACTCGCCGGGGCTGACCTTCTTGACCGGCTGTCCGCGGGATGCCGGCCTCATCCATGAGGTACCGGTCAGTCCGATCCGGTCGACCGGTCGCGTCACGATCACCATCCGGTTTCCTCCAGGAACGGGTTCGGTGCCATGGAGAGGTCCGAGTCCTCGACCGTGAACCGGGGGCGGACGACCAGGCAATCCGAGCAGGGGTGTTCACGGCTCACGACTGCGTCGAAGCCATCCGGTGCCCGTGTGAACGCAGGCTGATGGACACCGCCTGGCGGTTCTGTGCAGGAGGCTGCGCGGCTCCGGCGAGGAGTAGTCTCCCGAACACGCGGTGCCGCGTCTCCCCGCGTCCCGGGGCCCGTTGTGCACGTGTTACGGGGGTGATCGCCTGCGGCATGTGGCCACCTCGTGGAGCAAGGACGCGATCCGCCTCGGGTGAATTCAACGCGGAATGTTACGGCCGGCCCGGATGGCCAGGCGTCTCGTTTCGGCTCACCGACTCCAGGCGGGCGGGGCGCCCCGCGTGCGCACACGCCCCGCCTTCGACCACACCTAGGCGGATGCGTATAGCTCCCTGCGGGCAATCCGCCCGTGGGAGCCGAGCCCCGCCCCGCCTCCCCGCCGCGTACGGTGTGCGCCCCCCTCATCCAGTCCGTCCGTCGGCGTCCATCTCGCCTGAGCACGCCCAGGCCCCCGACGAGGGGACCGTGGGGTGTGCTCCTCTTCGCGTGCGCCCTCACCGCCGTCGCCTGCGGGGACGGGCCCACCGGCGCGCCGGCCACGGCGGCCATCGATCTGGTTGAGCCCTGGGTCCGGGCGTCGCCCGCCGTGCTGGCGATCGACGAAGGAGCCCTGGAGGCAGCGGGCCGCCAGGCCGAGCGCATCGAGCGGCTCCGGGCGCTCGTGGTGATCCGCCACGGGCGCCTCGCGTACGAGCGGTACTTCCACGGCTGGGACGCGGAGACGCTGGCCGACGTGCGTTCCGTCACCAAGAGCGTGGTGTCCACGCTCGTGGGGTTGGCGGTGCGGGACGGGCACATCGAGAGCATCGATCAGCCCATCACGGACTACCTGCGGGCACCGCGCTTTCCCGTCCGTCCGGAGCACGAGGCCATCACCATCCGGCACCTGCTCACGATGACCGGTGGCTTCGAGTGGAGCGAGGCCACCGTGGATCTCTACAACGAGTGGGTGCTGTCGCCGGACCAGGTGGCCAACATCCTGGACCGGGCCCTCGTCACCACGCCGGGGTCCACGTTCCTCTACAACACCGGGGCCGTGCACCTTCTCGGCGTGCTGCTGGAAGAGGCCACCGGGATGGATCTCGAGACCTACGCGCAGCAGACGCTGTTCCGCCCCATCGGCATCTCCCGCGCAGTCTGGGAGCCGGGCACGGGAGGCTTCGTGAACGGGGGCGCGGGACTGGATCTCGCGCCGCGGGACATGGCCCGCTTCGGCCAGCTCGCGCTGCAGAACGGCTGGTCCGGGGAGCACGCCGTGGTCCCCGAGGCGTGGCTGGCCGAGGCGACCGCGCCCTGGTTCTCGTGGACCAGCCCTGCGGGTCCGATCGAGCACGTGACCTACGGATACCTCTGGTGGGTGGACCGCGATCATGACGCGTTCTTCGCCTGGGGGCACGGCGGCCAGTTCGTCTACGTCGTGCCCCGACTCGACCTCGTCGTGGTGACGGCCACGGAGTACCGCGGCGCGGCCCAGGACATCGGGATCGCGGCCCTCCATGCCCTCGTCCTGGACCTCATCGTCCACGGGATCGTGGGCGCGATGCGCTGACCTGCGCCGCCGGGAGTGGCGCCCATCGCCGTGAAGTGATATATACCCTTCACTGAAGTGTATATCACAGGAGGACCGGCATGGGACGCTCGCTGGGCGAGCTCGAGCAGCTGATCCTGTTCGCGGTCGTCGACCTCGGGGACGACGCGTACGGTGCGGCCATCGGGCGCTCGATCGAGGAGCGCACCGGACGTCGCATCTCCGCCGGCGCCATCTACACGGCGCTGGACCGTTTGATCACGCGCGGCTTCGTGCGGGCACGCGTCGGGGAGCCCACTCCACGGCGAGGTGGCCGTCGGAAGAAGCTGTACCGCCTCGAGCCCGAGGGCGCGCTGGAGCTCCGGCGTTCGACGCGCACGCTGCAGGACATGGCGGAGGGTCTCCTACCCAAGCTGGACTCCCTGGTCGGCGACTCGGCATGAACCAGCCCGGGCTGCCGGCTCCCGAGCGCTGGCTCCTGCGGTGGGCGCTGCGCGGGGAAGGCAGCGAGTTCCTGCTGGGCGATCTCCTGGAGCGCTATCAGGACGATCTGGACCGGGACCTCCCAGCGGGCTCGGCGCGCCGGCGCCTCCGACGGGAAGCCCTGGGAGCGGTGTGGGCATGGTGGCGTCCGCGAGCCGTGCGCGCGCGCCTGGACGGACGGGAACAGGGGCTGGGGGACGGGTTCTCGCAGCCGCGACGGACCGCATCGGGGAGGTGGAGCGTGGGGGGATGGCGGCAGGATCTGTCGATGGCGTGGCGTGGTGTGCTCCGCCGCCCGCGCTTCGCGTGGGGAGTGGCGCTCACGCTCGGCGTGGGGATCGGCGCGACCACCACCATCTACAGCGTGGTGGACGGGGTGCTCCTCCGCCCGCTCCCCTACGCGGAGCCCGGACGGATCGTGGCCGTGGGTGCAACGTTCCCCGGCCGCGAGTGGGAAGAGGGGCGTGCCGACCTCCAACATCTGGCGGGCATCTCCCTCGCCAACCTGGAGGACTTCCGGCAGCGTACGCGCACCATCGAGCCGCTCGCCGCGATCGAGCGCACGAGCCTGCTGCTTCCTGACCTGGGCGAGGGGCCCGAGATCGTCCCGGCGGCCGAGGTCGAGAGCGCCTTCTTCTCGGTGCTCGGGGTGCGGCCGGCGCTCGGCCGTACGTTTGCGTCCGACGAGCAGGGGATGGCCGCCGCCGGCGTGGTCATGCTCTCCTGGGCGGCGTGGCAGTCGCGCTTCGGCGCCGATCCGTCGGTCGTGGGCCGTCCGCTGGAGCGCTTCGGCGGCACCCTCACCGTCGTGGGCGTGCTGCCGGCGGACTTCCAACCGCCGGAGACGTTCTTCGGGACCACGCCCGAGTTCTGGTTGCCGCTCCGTTCCGACCATCCCCGGTACGCCGAGCGTGGCCGACGCAGCCTGGCGGTCGTCGGTCGCTTGCGTCCGGGCGCGACGCTCGACGCGGCGCGCGAGGAGGGGCGCACGGTGGCTGCGGCCCTCGCCCGCACGTACCCGGAGGGCAACGTCTACCCGGACGGCACCCATCTGGGCATCGGCGTCAACGCACTGCTCGACGAGACCGTCGGCACGTCGGCGCGTACGCTGCGTATGTTCCTGATCGCGGCCGCGTTGCTGCTGGCGCTCTCCGCCCTGAATGCGGCCACCCTTCTGCTGGCGCGCGCACTGGAGCGGGTCCGGGAGCTGGATATCCGCAGTGCCCTGGGGTCCGGGCGCTGGCGGTTGATGCGCCTGCTGTTGGGGGAGGCCGGGCTTCTGGCCTTCCTCGGGGGCGCCGTCGGCGTCGGCTGCGCCTACGCGGGTGTCGCCGTATTCTCCCGCTACGCTCCGGACTCCATTCCCCGGCTGCAGGATGTCGCTGTCGATGGCCGCATCCTGGCGGTGGCACTCCTGCTCGCCGTCGGCGCCGGGCTCGCGGCCGGGCTGCTGCCCGCGTTGCGGCTGTCCAGTCCCGAACGGGATCGCCTGGGCAACCTGCGCGCACGGGGACGGCACCACGGCGCTGCGCGCATGCGCTCCGTGCTCGTGGGTGGACAGATGGCCGTGGCCATGGTGCTGGTCTCGAGTGCCGCGCTGCTCTTCACGTCCTTCCTGCGACTGCGCGCGAACGATCCGGGGTTCGAGGCCGAGCACCTCGTGACCCTGGACGTCCCCCTCAAGCGCCCGGGCGCACCCGACGGCCCCCCTTGGCAGGACTGGGACCGGCTGCTGGCCGAGCTGGCGTCCGTGCCCGGCGTGGTCGCGGTGGCCGGCACCAGCGACGCCCCGTTCCGCTCCCCGTCGTGGGCGCCGCGGCTGCTGCTGCCGGGCGACGCCGAGGATGTCCGTCGCGAAGGCATCGCCGGCTACGCGGTGACGCCCGGATACTTCAGCACGCTGCACACCGACGTGATCCAGGGGCGCGACTTCCGCGACAGTGACGGCCCGGACGGCGAACCGGTGGCGGTGGTCAACGCCGCCTTCGTCCGGAGCGAGTTGGATGGACGCGAGCCCCTGGGCCTGCCCGTGCGACTTCTCGACGGCGACAGCGACCGGACGGTGCGGATCGTGGGTGTGGTGGAGGACGTGATCCAGACGAGCACCGACGAGGGACCGCGGGCGGCGCTGTACGTCCCCCATCGCCAGGTCGCCTGGACCTCCATGGAGGCGCTGATCCGCACCGAGGTGCCGCCTGCGGTCGTCGCGTCGGGGCTGCGCGACGCGGCGCGGCGGTTCAACCCCGTCCTCCCGTCCGGCGCCGTGCGCCCGATGGACGAGCGCATGGCGGCGACGCGCGTTGCGCCCCGGTTCCACGCGCTCCTGATCGGCGGATTCGGATCCGTGGCGGCGTTGCTCGCCGCGCTCGGCCTCTACGGCGCGCTCGCTCAGGCCGTCGGAGAGCGGCGCGCGGAGCTCGGCGTGCGCATGGCCTTGGGGGCGGAACCGCGCGCGGTCCTGCGCCTCGTGCTTCGTCGGGGTTTCGTGGTGGCTGTCTGGGGACTCGCGACCGGCCTGCTGTTCAGCCTGGCGACGGGACGGGTGCTGGCGTCCTTCCTGTACGCCGTCCGTCCCGGCGATCCGTGGCTGCTCGCCGGCACGGGCCTCGTGCTGTTGGCGGCCGCGCTGCTGGCGAGTTGGCTGCCGGCCCGCCGGGCCACGACGCTGGATCTGGTGCGGGTGCTGCGGGCGGACTGAGGATCACGGGAGGAGGACCGGCATGGGACGCGCGCTGGGGGAGCTGGAGCATCCGATCCTGTTCGAGGAGCGCCCCCTCCCGCAGCCGGATGCCCTGACCGGGGACGTGGCGTGAGCACGCCACGGCTGCCCGCCCCCGAGCGCTGGGTCCTCCGTTGGACGTTGCGCGGCGAAGAGGGCGAATTCCTCCAGGGCGACGTGCTGGAGCGCTACGCCGACGACAAGGAGAGCGGTCGGTCCGCGCTGTCTGCGCGGTGGCGCCTGCAGCGGGAGGTCGCGGCGGCGGTGTGGGCGTGGTGGAATCCTCGCGCGGTCGGCAGGCGCCGACGCGCCGAAGAGCAGGGGGGGCCGGAGAGGGGATCTTCGCGGCCGGGTGTCATCCGAATGGGGAGGTGGGGTACCGTGGAATCCTGGATGAGGGACTTCAAGCACGCGGCGCGCAGCCTGGCCCGCGCACCGATGTTCGCAGCGGTGACGGTGGGCACCCTGGCGCTCGCGATCGGCGCGAACTCCGCGATCTTCAGCGTGGTCGAGGCCGTGTTGCTCGATCCGCTCCCGTTCCCCGAGGCCGAGCGGCTGGTGTCCATCGGGGGAACCGCTCCGGGAACGAATATGCCCGACGATCTGGGCGTCCCGGACGAGCTGTACCTGGAGTACGCGAGCGCGGTACCGGCCCTGGAGGATCTCGGCCTGTATGGCACGGGGTCGTCGACGACGCGTGTGGACGGCCGCATCGAGCAGCTCTTCCTCACCCAGGCCACGCCTTCGTTCTTCACGACCCTGGGTGCCCAGCCTCTCCAGGGCCGCCTGCCCACGGCCGACGACGACGCGAACGTCGTCGTGCTGAGCCACTGGTTGTGGCAGGAGTGGTTCGGGTCCGATCCGGAGGTGATCGGCCGCAGCTACGAGTTCGCACAGCAGACGCGTACCGTCATCGGCGTCCTGCCGCCGGACTTCCGCTTCCCGGACGAGCGCACCGCGTTCTGGGTGCCCCTCGTGATCCGCGCTGCCGAGGTGAGCCCCAGGCTTCGGACCAGACCTGGTGGCGCGGTTGGCCCCGGGGTGGAGCAGGAGGCACTCCTGGCGCAGCTCGCTCCGCTGCCGCAGCGCGTGCAGGAGGACTGGGCGGTCCCCGATATGAGCGGGCGTGGCGCAGTACCGGGCGGTCGTGACGCCGCTCGCGCGATCACCTGGTCGACGCGTGTCGACGCCCCTGTGGATCCTGCTGGGGACGGTCGCACTGGTCTTCCTGATCGCCTGCACCAGCATGGCCGCCCTGTTCGCAATGCGCGGAGAGCCGGAGGCGAGGACTTCGCGGTGCGCCATGCGCTGGGCGCCCGACGCGCCGGTCACGTCCCGGACCGGATGGCCGAGGCGGTCCTGCTGGCCACGGCCGGCGGCATCGGCGGAGCACTCCTCGCCTGGGCCGCCGTTCCCTCTGTGGTCCGGGCCGCGCCGGACGGTCGCCGGTGGATTCCAGGCGCACCGATCCCCGGGCTGGCGGAGGCGGGAGTTGATCTCGCGACCCTGGCCTTCACCGCGGCGATCTCCGTCCTCGCGGCGGTGGCCTTCGATGCTCCCCTCCGTGCGCTTCTCGGGCGTCGGCTTGCTGGGCGACCTGCGACGGGCGGGACGGGGTGGGGCGGGCTTCGCTCCGGATCACCGGAACGTGCTCGTGGTGCTGCAGACCGCGTCCGCACGCTGGTGTTGCTCTGTCGGCTCGGCATTGCTCGTGCGCAGCTTCCAGCGACTGAGCAACGTGGACGTGGGCTTCGATACGGAGGACATCTTCACGTTCCAGGTGGCGGTGACGCGTGAAGACCTGCGCAACCGTGCTGCGATGTCGCAGTTCCAGTACACGTTCATGGATCGCCTCGCAGCTTTGCCGGGCGTGGTCCGTGGGATTCATCGACCCTGCCCCTGGACGAGGGCGCGGCGTCCGCGGCCGTCACAGCCTCCACAGATCGAGGCCAGCGGAGCAGAGCCGCCGCGCGTGCGCAATGCCGGCGCCGGAGGCGCCTATTTCCAGACGATGGGCATCGAGCTCCTGCAAGGCCGCTTCTTCGATCGTCTGGAAGAGCAGCAGGGCGCGCCCAACGTGATCATCAGCCAGGCAGCCGCCGAGCTGCTGTTCCCGGGCCGCGATGCCCTGGATCAACAGCTCCGTCCCGCGGACGCTCCGGACACCTGGTTCACGGTCGTCGGCGTGGTCGAAGACACGCGGGTGGACGACTTCCGCCAACCTCCGCAGCCGATGGTCTACCTGCCGGGGGTGTCTCCGTCGCCGGCCTACGTGATGAAGACGGCGCGCGCGAACCAGATCGGACCCGAGGTGCGGGCCATCATCGCCGAGATGATCCCGGACTCACCCATGTACCGGGTCTTCACCATGGAGACACTGGCCGCCAACACGATGGCCAGCCTGTCGTTCACCATGATGCTGCTGGTCCTGGCGGCGGCGCTGGCCACCGTGCTGGGGGCGGTGGGCATCTACGGTGTGCTCTCCTACGTGGTCGCCCAACGCAAGCGCGAGATGGCGGTGCGTCTGGCGCTGGGCGCCGAGCCTACGGGCCTCCGACGCATGGTGGTCTACCAGGGCGGCCGCGTGGCCCTGATCGGTGTGGCCGTGGGCCTGGTCGTGGCGTTCGGTGCCACGCGGTTCCTGGGCGCGCTGCTCTTCGGTGTGGAGGCGCTGGACCTCTCCACCTTCGCGCTCATGGCCAGCGTGATGCTGGGCGTCGCGCTGCTGGCGAGCTATGTACCGGCGCGGCGCGCCTCGTCCGTGGATCCGATGGAGTCGCTGGGCGTGGAGTGAGACCGGGGCGCCCGTGCTGCGCCTCCGTGTCCTTCCGGCTGGATCGCGAAGAGGGGGTGTCCCGTGACCGGGACACCCCCTCGTGCCGTGCACCCGAAGCCGGTTCGCGGATCCGGACGGGGTGGACCTCCTACCGCTTCAGGTCGAAGCGATCCAGCTCCATCACCTTGGCCCAGGCAGCCGCGAAGGCGCGCACGAAATGCTCCTGCGCATCACGGCAGCCGTACGCCTCCGCCAGCGCCCGCAGCTCGGAGTTGGAGCCGAACACCAGGTCGACGCGCGTGCCCGTCCGCCCAGGCTCGCCCGTAGCGCGGTCGCGGCCTTCGAAGAGTTTCTCCTCGTCTGAGGTAGGCGTCCACTTCGTGCCCATGTCCAGCAGGTTCACGAAGAAGTCGTTCGTGAGCGCACCGAGCTGGCCGGTGGAGTACCGTGGGAGCCGCCCACGTTGGCGTTCAAGACGCGCAGGCCTCCCACCAGCACCGTCATCTCCGGCGCGCTGAGCGTCAGCAGCTGCGCCTTGTCCACGAGCAGCTCCTCCGGGGAGAACGTGT
Organism: Gemmatimonadota bacterium; assembly: GCA_041390125.1. Taxonomy (NCBI): domain Bacteria; kingdom Pseudomonadati; phylum Gemmatimonadota; species Gemmatimonadota bacterium. The sequence goes on from JAWKQN010000023.1 coordinate 50,008, forward strand.
AGTCGGCCTTGACGTAGTTGCGGAAGCCATCCGCGATGGGCTCAACGGCGAACGAGTCGACGTCCGTCTGCTCCTCGAGGCATCCGTCCGTCGGGGTGAACCGTACCTGGACGTCGACGCCGCCGGCCTTGGCGGCCTGCTCCACCGCAGCGGAGCCCGCCAGCACGATGAGGTCGGCGAGGGAGATGCGCGTTCACCGCTCTGCGCGGCATTGAAGGACCTGCGGAGGCGTCCAGTTTCTCCGCTTGCCTTGGCCAGCTGTGTGGCTGATTCCTCCCAGTCCTTCTGGGGGCGCCAGGCGGATGCGGGCGCCGTTGGCGCCGCCCGCTTGTCCGATCCGCGGAACGTCGACGCCGAAGCCCACGCGGTCGCGACCAACCGAGATGGAGAGGCAGAGTCGAGCACCGCTTTCAACCGCGATGTCAGACTCGTCCACCAGGGGATGGTCGACATCCGGCACGGATCCTGCCAGAGCAGTTCCTCCTGCGGCACCAGCGGGCCCAGGTAGCGGGGTAGGCCGCCAGTGCGTGAGCTTGTACCAGGCGCGAGCGAACGCGTCCGCGGACTCTGCCAGGTTGTTGTGGAAGCGTTCCGGCGATGGGGCGGTAGATGGGATCTCTTCCCGGAGCGAGAGATCCGTGGTGGCCATCATGGGGGCGTGACGCTTCGCGGGTCGTGGGCGTCCGGCACCGTCGTAGCGGCGGCCGGATCCGTCGGCGTCCACTGCCGGGCGCCCGCCGGGCTCTTCGTGAGCTCCCACTCGTAGCCGAACAGCGTGTCGAAGTACGTGTTGTCCCACTGCGTGGGCGTCGGCGTCCAGGCCCCTTCGAGGCCGCTGGTGGTGGTGTCGCCGCCCAGGCCGGTGCCGTGACGGTTCAGCCAGCCCAGCCCCTGCTCCGCCAGGGTGGCGCCCTCGGGCTCGGGGCCCATCAGTGCGGGGTCACCGGCGCCGTGGCATTTCCCGAAGGTGTGACCGCCTGCGATCAGCGCGACGGTCTCCTCGTCGTTCATGGCCATGCGCGCGAACGTCTCGCGGATGTCGATCGCGGCGGCGAGCGGATCGGGCTTCCCGTTGGGGCCTTCGGGATTGACGTAGATCAGCCCCATCTGTACCGCGGCCAACGGGTTCTCGAGCGCCCGTTCGCCGGAGTAGCGCTTGTCGCCGAGCCACTCGGTCTCTGCGCCCCAGTAGATGTCCGCCTCGGGCTCCCAGATGTCCTCGCGTCCGCCGGCGAAGCCGAAGGTTTCGAAGCCCATCGATTCGAGCGCGACGTTGCCGGCCAGGATCATCAGGTCGGCCCAGGAGATGCTGCGCCCGTACTTCTGCTTGATGGGCCACAGCAGGCGCCGCGCCTTGTCCAGGTTGCCGTTGTCCGGCCAGCTGTTCAGCGGCGCGAACCGTTGCGTGCCGGAGGACGCGCCGCCCCGGCCGTCGCCGATGCGGTAGGTGCCGGCGCTGTGCCACGCCATGCGGATGAACAGAGGCCCGTAGTGACCGTAGTCCGCGGGCCACCAGGGCTGCGAGTCCGTCATCAGCGCGTGGAGATCCTTGCGGATCGCGTCGAGGTCCAGCGTCGAGAACGCCTCGGCGTAGTCGAAGTCCGGACCCATGGGATCACGACGTGGCGAGTTCTGGTGCAGAACGCCCAGGTTCAGCTGGTTGGGCCACCAATCGCGGTTGGAGGTGCCCCCCGTCCGCATGTGCACGGGGGTGCCATGCGCGACCGGGCACTTTCCGACGTTTTCAGCGGTGCTTCCTTCCATGACCTGCTCCGTCTCCGGCTGTCTCCAATGAACGTGCGAGCGGGCGCCGGAAGGAACCCGCGAAGGCGCGGGTGGTTTCACGGATCCGAGCGGATCGGGCCTTAGTTGGGGCGAAAAGGCCGTCGTCGCGGAGGAAACGGCATTGCGGCGTCGAAGCGGCCGGGCGCGGGGGTGGCGTCGGTCCCGCGAGGGGCGAGGATCGTCCGATGCTCGATACGCGCTGTGGGCTCAGCAGCCCGCTCCCCGCAACCGGTAGCGGACGACGTGATCCACCTCCAGCTCGTCCTGTTGCACCCCCCAGACTTCGTCACAGGTGATGTGCGTGATCGTCAGCCCGGTGGGAACGTCCACGGAGCCCAGCAGGAACCCGTCCTCCCGGAAGACCCACCACCGGCCCCCAGACCCCTCCACGGACCACGAACGCACCCAGAGTCGTCCTTGCTCGTCCGCGACGAACGCGTCGAACGCGGGCGCGAACTCCGGACGGGGCGAGAGGGCCTGCCAGTCCTCGGTCTGCTTCCGCATCTCCGCGTTGTCGGCGTCCTCCACCGCGCGCGCGAAGAGGGCGCGCGCCATCGTCTCCGTCACGGGCACCTGAAGCTGCGGCGCGCGCACGACGCGACGGAGGGCGCCGCTCTCGATGTCGCGGAGCCTCAGCTCGAAGCGATCGCTCTCCGAGGTCCACGCGGAGCGTCCGGCCACTGCGAAATGGTTGGCCCGGGCGAACATGGTGGGTCGTCTCCAGATGGAGACCCGGTTGGCGGCGATCTCCAGGTGGACGACGGTCTCGAGACCCGGCAGCACGTCGAGCGTGTCGACGGGCGTGCCCTCCACGTCGAACAGCGTGAGGACGGTGGTGTCGCGGACGAGGCTCGCGCCGGGGGAAGGCGGTGTGGCGCCTTCCGACACCAGCCGCGACTGCCCCACGAAGCGCCCGTCCGGCAGGAACGCTCCGTCCGAGACGCGGGCGCGCATCTCGGCCAGTGTCGTGATGCGTCCGAGCGTCCCGTCCGGCGCGAAGCGGGTGATGCGGCGCGGCTGCGGATCGAACACCGCGAGCGTGTCCCCGGGCAGTAGCCCCAGGCGGACCGGGGACTGGAACTCTCCCGGTCCCTCGCCTTTGGCCCCGAGGGTGGCTCGCCACGACCCGTCCGCCGCGAAGAGCCGGATCTCCGCGGCTTGGCGGTCCAGCACCGCGACGCCGCCGTCCGGGAGGGGCCGGACGTCGCTCACCGAGGCGAACTGCTCCGCCGTGGCGCCCGCGAGGGATCCAAGGCGGAGCTCCGGCACCGTATCGACCGTGGCGAAGACCGGCAGTGCATCCGCTGCCGTGGTGTGAACCACGATCTCGACGCCCGCGCTGTCCGTGCGTTCGGCGGATGACGTCGCGGAGGCCGGCTCGCCCGCACCGCACGCGAGCGCACCCAGCAGCGGGAGGACCGATGTGGAGCGGTGGGGGAAGGTCACGTGGGGCCGCCTGCGTGGAGCGGAGGCTCCGACCGGAGCGGACCGCTCAATGTACGAAGAGTTTCGTATACGGTACGAGCTGCGGCGCTCCGTGTCGAGGATCGCGCGGCCGTGTGGAGGCCAGGCGGGCACGCGGTGACTGGCGGGCGCCCGGCCCCGGCGCCAGGTTCACGCGATGATGCCTCGTTCGCCAACCCGTCCTGCCCCGTGGGCCCGCACCCTCGTCGGTTGGATCACGCTCGTCTCCGGGGCCACCGTCCCGCTCCACGCCCAGCAGACCTGGCCCGACCCGGTCGAGGGCGACTTCGTGATCCGCGACTTCGTCTTCGATGACGGCGCCCGGATGGATCTCTCGCAGCACTACCGGACGCTGGGCACACCGCGCCGCAACGCGCAGGGCCGCGTGGAGAACGCCGTGCTGGTCATGCACGGCACCACCGGTACCGGCGGTGGCTTCCTGTCGGCGCGCTTCGCCGGGGAGCTGTTCGCACCGGGCAAGCTGCTCGATGCGCGCGAGTACTACATCGTCCTGCCGGACGGCATCGGGCACGGACGATCGAGCAAGCCGTCGGACGGCATGCACGCCCGCTTCCCCAAGTACACCTACGACGACATGGTCCGCGCGCAGCATGCGCTGCTCACCGAGCACCTGGGCGTGGACCACCTGCGTCTGGTGATGGGCACGTCGATGGGTGGCATGCACACCTGGGTGTGGGGCTACACCTACCCGGACTTCATGGACGCCCTGATGCCGCTCGCGAGCCTCCCGGTCGAGATCGCCGGGCGCAACCGGATCCAGCGCGCCATGATCCTGCGCTCCATCATGGACGATCCGGCCTGGAAGGGAGGGGACTACACCGAGCAGCCGCCCGGGCTCACCCCGGCCATCCACGCCCTGATGTTCATGGTGTCGAGCCCGCTGCAGTGGCAGAAGGACGCGCCCACCCGCGAGGAGGCGGAGGCCATGATGGCCCAGATGGTCGAGCGCTACCGGCGCAGCCTGGACGCCAACGACATGATCTACGCCTTCGATGCCTCCCGCTTCTACGATCCATCTCCCCACCTGGAGCGGATCGAGGCGCCGCTGCTGGCCATCAACTCCGCCGACGACCAGGTCAATCCACCGGAGCTCGGCATCCTCGAGCGCGAGATCCGGCGGGTGCCGAACGGCCGCGCCATCGTGCTGCCGATCACCGATGAGACGCGCGGGCACGGGACGCATTCGATCCCGTCCATCTGGGGTGGCTACCTGGCCGAGCTGCTGGAGCGGGCTCCTCACCGCTGACGCCAGCGGTCGCGCGCCGTCCTGGTCCGCCCGGGGAGCGGAACGCTCCATTCCGATCGGCTGCGCTGTCGCGGATCTGCCACCTGCCGAGGCGTCCGCTCAACTTCCGCGCTCCTGCGCCGATGCTCCCGTGAAGGGGTGTGCACCTTACGCGGGTGGAGCGACGCATGGACATCCAGAGCGCAGTGGCCGGGCCGTGGACCCGGATGGGGATCGAGCCTTCGGGATCGGCACCGGCCCGGAGCGGAGGGCGGTGCTGCGAGCACCGCTGTGCCGATCCGGCGGTGGGAGCGGGGCCCGCCGAGCCCAGCGGGGCGGCCGCGGCGCTGAGCTATCGCCGCTCGGAGCGCTTCTCGCTGATCATCCAGACGCAGGAGGGCGACCTGGTGCGGCTGAGCTTCAAGACCCGCGAAGCGGTCGACCTGGCCGCGGGGCAGGTGGAGGCGGGGGGCCAGAGCGCGGGCAGCGTGACGCTCACCGCCCGCAGCAACTCCAGGCTCTCCATGACCGTGGAGGGGAACCTGTCGGCAGACGAGCTCGCCGCCATCCAGGACACGTTCGATCAGGCCGCGGCGCTCGCCGAGGAGTTCTTCGCCGGCAACGTGCAGGGCGCGTTCGACGGCGCCTCGGCGCTGCAGATCGATGCAGAGCAGCTGGCCCGGGTGAGCATGAAGGCGGGCCTGAAGGAGAAGGTCACATACGCGGCCATCTCGTTCGGGTCCCAGCCGGCTGCTTCGCTGCCGCCGGCGCAGGCCGCGCCTGCGGCTCCGCCTTCGGATCCCGAGCCGGCTCCCGTCTCATCGGCGCCGCCCCCGGCCGCTGCGCCTGCGCCTGCACCTGAAGTCGAGGAGCCGGCGGACCCGGTCGCGACGCCCGCAGCGACGACGGGTCCCGCCGAGGGCGGGGCGACTGCGGCGGGTGAGGAATCCGGGGAGGGAACCGAGCCCCGGCCCTCGTCCGAACCGCTCCGCATCATCGGCGGATTCCTGGGCCGCCTCGCCGAGAGCTTCGGTGGCGGCTTCGGAGATGCCGAAGGGGGCGTGCTGGGCTTCTCGCTCAAGGTCCGGATCTTCGAGTCCACGCTCGTCACGCTCTCCGAGGTGCGTGCCCCCGAGCAGGACGCGCTCCCCGCGCTGGTGCCCGAGACCCTGGAGGCCGTGGCGGAGCAGTCCCGGCCGCCGTTGGACCGGGTGGCGTAGCCGACGCGCATCTCTCCCACCTGTCCGATCGGCTTCCGCTCAGACGATCTGCTTCCAGGCCAGCTCGGCCAGTCTCGCCGCCATGGCCGGCACGTCGAACGGATTGACCTGGCCCAGGCTGTGGCGCTGCCCACCCAGGATCACGTAGACCGAGACGCTTCCGCTCTGGTGCAGGATCTCCATTCCGACGGACTGCACGAGAGGCGCGTTCACGAGACCGGCCTTCGCCTTCTCGAAGAGCTCCTTGCCGGGAACGGTGTCGTAGATCTGCTGCATCTGCAGCTTGAGGTCCGACGTCTCCTTGATGTACTTCACATGGTCCGCGGCCTGCAGCAGCTGGGCGGCCTGCGCGTCCGTAAGCACGCGCACCGACACCGTGACCGTCTTGACGGTGATGCCCAGCACTTTGTGACGGTAGGTGATCGTCATGATCTTGCGTGCCGCCACGCGCCGCAGGGTGTCTTCGATGGCTTTGCGGGTGGCGGCGTTGTCCTGGATCTGCCGGGCCGCCGCCTTGAGGGCGTCCAGCTCACGGAAGTACGTGTCGCGCTGGGCGTACACCGCATTGCGCAGCGACGAGTAGTAGACGGTTCCGCTGTGCGAGGACAGCCGGCTGGAGATCTGGCGGTTGATCTCCGCCTTGGCGTAGTCGACCATGCCAGGGATCTGGGTCCGCAGACCGCGCAGGCTGAGCTCGATCTCGTAGTCGCCCGTGGCCTTCTGCAGGTCGTTCCAGGCCTTCTCGGCGCTCGCGATCTCGTCCGAGATGCGGGCCTGCACGTCGGCCGTCATCAGGTCCACCAGCGCCGTGGGTGGCTTGATGTCCAGCGAGGTCGCCCGGTTGGTGATGCCCCCCGAGACCTCGAAGGTCTGGGTGCCGGCCACCAAGCCCCCCGTCAACCCGATCGAATCCGGCGACATGCTGAAGCGTCCCGTGTAGGCGGCCGTACCGAACGGGAACTGCCACCCATACTGACCCTCCAGGCTGATCCCGAACGCGCCGGTCGACTGCACGAATCCCTCCACGTCCAGGCTGCTGGCGGGCTTGACCGGCAGGAACGTGGGCCACCAGGAGAAGTCGGCCGTCTCACCGCGAACGTAGGCGTGGGCGCCGAGGCCGTTCTGCAGGCTGGCCGAGCCGAACACACCGCCGCTGGCCCGGCCCAGCGGGATCTCCAGGCCCACGAAGTCCTTGAAGAAGAGGTCGAGCTGGGCTTCACCGTTGTAGCCGGCCTGATAGCTGCGGCTCACGTCGGTCGCGAACGGATCGGCGAGTGCGAGATGCACTTCACTGGTCTCGTTGTCGACCATCTGCCCGGACACCGCGATCACCTTGTAGAGGGTGAAGCTGCCCGTGCGCGTGTTCTGCCCATCGAACGTGCCGAGACCGTTGACGGGCAGGTCCGGCACGAACGGGATACGGCCGTGGAAGGAACGACCGATGCCGGCATCTCCGATCAGGTCCTGGGCGCCGTACACGTAGTACATCGGGTCGGTGTAGTCGACGATCATCAGGATCTCGCCTCCGATGGGCGCGCGCACCACCAGCGGCTTGGTGGCGTTGGCGCCGGTCTCGCCCGTGGCGATCCGCATCTCGAAGGCGGCCTTGATCCGGTAGACGAAGTAGTCGGTGTCGTCCTGGAGGCGGATGGGGAGCTCGCGCTCCCGGTTGAGGAAGGCGCCCGAGAAGAGCCCGATGTCCGCTTCCAGGGGCTCGGCGAACTGGATCCGGTCGCTCGGCGGCGGGACCTTGGCCGTTCCCGAGACGGCGACCACCCGACCGGATTCGTCGTAGCGCAGGCTCATGCTGGCGTCGACGAACTCGACCGTGTGGCCTTGCGTGGTCAGCGAGAGTCCACCGTTGACCGAGAGACCGTCAGCCGTCTCGGTGACGGCACCCGTCGCCTTCACCCCTTCCTTGCCGAAGCTGTTCTGGCTCGAGCCTGCGCCCGTGCTGGTCGTAGGCGGGGGAGGCGGGGGCGGCGGGGGCTGGGTCGGAGGGTTGGTGACGCCGGGCTCCGGGGTCGACGGCCCGACCGGATCGAGGTCGCCGCCGCAGGCGCTCAGGGCCACGCACGCCGCCAGCAGGCCAGGCAGCAGAGGACGGGCCCGTCCTCGGGGGGCGGTGCGGGTGCGGGGTGGGCGCATCGGTTCCTCCAGGGTCTTCCCGATCCAGGTGTCGGGGGCTCATCCTGAAAGGCGGCATCCAGGCCGGCGCGCCCTCATGGGAGGCAGCAGCCGAGCGCCCGGTAGCCTCGCCGAGGCGGATTCCGGGGACCGATCGGCGCCGGAGCGGACCACGGGCCCGTGTCGCACCGCATCATCGGTCGACCCCTGGGCTCCGACCCGCAGCGCGGCCCCCTGCACCACCGAAGCGATCGCCGATCCAACGCGAGATCGCGCGCAAGGCGCGAGGCGAGAACGTCTCCTCCAGGGTCGCGTACTCCGCCATCCCACCGACCCGCGCCGTCTGGAAGACGTGGTTCAGACCGGACAGCTCGGTCACCTGGAAGTCGGGGTTGCCGCCGCGCTCCAGGGCCGCCGCGATCGCCGGGAGATTCTGCGCGGGCAGGTTCGTGCGGTCCCGGCTGCCCGTGAGCGCCAGCACCGGGACGCGCACGCGCTCCAGGACCGCTCCGCCGTCCAGCGTCACCTGATCGTGGTACCACGGACCCGCGAAGAGCGCCGTGCGCGCAGCGGGATCCTGAGGGAGGAAGGGATCGCCGCGCCCGGCCTCTTGGGCCATGGCGCTCAGCCGCGCGTGGAGCGCCGGCCGGTCGCGACGCAGCGCCTCGATCCCGACGCCGCCGACCTCGCGCACGATCGCCACCAGCGAATCGAAGCGAGCCAGCGCCGGTCCCACGACGTCCGCCGGAACGCCCGCCTGCCGGGCCTGGGACTCGAGGCGCGCACCGATCACGGCGGCCCCCTCCACACCCACGCCTCCCAACAGCACGACGAACGAGACGGCCTCGGGCGCGGCGGCCGCCGCCAGCGCACCGACCACCGAGCCCTCGCTGTTGCCGATGACGCCCACAGCCCCCACGCCCGGCTCGCGGGCCAGGGCGGCGACCATGGCGCGCGCGTCGAGCGCGAGGTCCTCCAGGGAGCTGTCCGTCAGGCTGCCGGAGGATCCGCCGACGCCGCGGTCGTCGCAGCGCAGCGTGGCCATGCCCTGGCGGGTGAGGTGGTCCGCGAGCACCAGGAAGGGCTTGTGGCCCGAGTGGGTCTGGTCCCGGTCGTTGGGGCCGGCCACCGTGAGCAGGACCGCGCCCGGCGCCGCCGCGGCGTCCATCGGGCGCGTGAGCGTGCACGCCAGACGGGCCCCCTGTCCCTCCACCGTGCGCTCCTCCACCGTGTAGGGGAACGGGGGGACGGGCGTCTGGGCGCGCAGGCCCGAGCGGGGCTGCGGGGCCGGCGGTTCCTGGGCCAGGGCGGGAAGGGTCGTCAGGGCCGCTGCCACGAGGGCCGGAAGGGCCACATGGACAGTTCGCGGGCGTGGGACGGGCATCGGCGGCGGTCCCGGGGTTGAAATTAGACCCAAAACACTATGATAGTCTAATATGAACGATATCCCGCCCACCAGGGAGGGGATCGGGCTGGACGCGTCCGGCGCCCCCGAGTCCCTCAACCCGCCCCGGCAGGCTCGGAGCCGGGCCACGCTCGAGCGCATCCTGACCGCGACCCGAACGCTCCTCGAGGAGCGCGAGTTCGCCGACATCACGGTCGACGACATCGTGCAGGGGGCGTCCTCGTCGAAGGGCTCGTTCTACCACCGCTTCGCCGACAAGGAGGCGCTCCTGGTCCATCTGCTCCGGGAGGAGCACGAGGCCGCGACACGCGCGTGGACCGAGACGCTGGCGGTCGAACGCTGGGAGGGGCGTGCAGCCCAGGATCTGCTGGACGCGTTCATCGACCACCTGCTCGGGATCTACAGCCGGCGCGCGCCGCTGATGCGGGCGTATGCGGGCTCGCTCTCGCTCGGCGCCGAGGAGGTCCGCGCCCTGTCGGGGCGGCTCAATCGGCATGTGCTCGCGCAGCTGCGCGCCGCGCTCGCCAGCACCGCGGATGGGGCGGCCCATCCGGATCCGGCGCGGGCCACCGCATTCGTCGTGACCGCGCTGCTGGCACTCATGCCTGCGCTGTTCCTCGGCGCGGACGCGGACCTGGTCCCGGAGCCGCTACCCCGGGACGTCCTGGAACAGGAAATCCGCCGCCTGGTGCGTCGGTATCTTCTACGAGGCGACGAGCACGGAGCTTGAGCGTGCGCCGCCCAGCCCCGGTCGTCAGCGGCCCCGGTCCAGGTCCACCCCGGTGACGCGCCGCACGCCGCCGTTCGCGAGCGGGGTCTCGCCGATCACCATGTAGGGCGAGCGGTCCGTGATGTACCACGTCGCGACCAGCGCACCGGTGGCGCGCACCCGCTCGACCACCTTACGGGCGTCGACGCGCGCGCCCTCCACGAGGACGGACTCCATTCCGTGCACCTCGAAGACCCGCACCTCGGTCGCGTCCATGCCCGGTGACCACACGGGCGCGGTCACGATCATCCCCTCCGCCAGCTCCATCGCCATCGGCACCAGGTCCGACGCACCGGCGAAATAGGCCGGGCGGTCCAACGTCCACTCGACCGGCTCGGGGGCGCCGCCCGGGCTCAGCGCGACACCGTGCACGCGCGTCCCGTCCACGCGCAAGCGGAGCGACGCGCCGTCACTCCCGGTCCGGAAGTACGTGAGCGGCTGCAGCGTACGCGCGTCGTAGGTCTGATGCAGCTCCCAGGTGCCGCCCTTGCCCTCGGCCTGCAGGCCCACTCCGCGCGTGATCCAACGCTGGACCGGGCGACCGGCCGAATCCCCGACGAGCAGCTCGTTGGTCCACGTCGTGACGGGGGGCGCATCCGGCGCGAGATAGACCCGGTTGCGCGCGAGATGCGCCGGAAAGATCCGGCCGTCGACCTCGGCCGCACCCACGTCCAGATGAACGGTGTCCGCTGGCATCGGCAGGGTTCCATCGATGGGCGTCAGGACCAGGAGGGCCGTCAACACCGCGGGGACCGACATGGAAGACCTCCAGCGCGGGAGGGAGGTGGAGACGATGCAGCCGGGACCCGACCGGGGCGACCCGAGGACCACGGGGAAGCGCCGTGACCGGGAGACGGCGACAGGCTCTTGGACAGCGGGAGCGCCGGGGAAGGTTGCTGGTCGGGGCGGCGGTCGGCTACCCCGACCCGACCGCCGCGGCCAGGTACCCCATCAGCAGAGCGGAGCCGACGATGTTGGACAGCGCGAGCCCGAGTCCCACCACGCGCACGGGGTGCAGGCCACGCTCGCTCTTCTGGAAGAGGCCCACCCAATCGAACAGGGCCGCAGGCACGGCGAGCACGGGGGCCCAGAGCCCCAGCAGGAACAGCGGTGCCAGCACCGGCTGCAGCGAGCCGTTCAACGGGTCGGTGACGAGGTACCACGCCAGCAGTCCGTAACCCGCGAGCATGAGCGCCGTCAGGGCGGTCGGCAGGTAGTGGAGGAGACGATTCCGGAAGAGGGCGGCGGGCACATACCCGGCCACCTTGTGGGGGAGGAGCAGACAGAGGGCCAGGGGGCTGAGAAGGGCAGCGGCGACCCAGCGCGTGCTCGAGACGCCGTGGAGCAGCGGGACGCCCTGGGGGTCGCGCAGGAGCAAGGGCAGCACGAGCAGCACCGGCGGTGTGACCGCCACCAGGAGGCCCCAGCGTCGGTGGTCCGGTCGACGGAGCAACGCCCACCCGCCGACCGTCATGCAGGCCAGGTGCAGCGGGGCGGAGAAGAACACCACCGGGAGCAGCTCCATCCCCGGGCGCGCGTCGAAGAGCACCGGGAAGACCCAGAGCGCACCCGCGAGCAACTCGAGCGCGAAGAGGACCTTGAGGAGTTTCATGGAAGCGCGGCCGCCTTGGTCCAGGAGGAACGACCCTCCCGGGGGCAAGGAGCATGCCCTGCAGCATGCGCGCGGCGCGGGTGAGCGGCCGGGAATGCCGAACGCCCGACGCCATCGGCCACCCGCTGGCGCCGCGGGTCGGCTCCTAGGGACCGCCGGTGCCGCGCAGCAGAGCCTCGACGCGTGCCTTCCATTCGCGGTTGGCGGTGACGTCTGCCTCGCCCGTCAGCAACGGCGTGGCCTCCTCCAAGGCCGTCCGGGCTGCCGCGGTGTCGCCCAACGCCGCGAGCGCCTCTGCGCGTCCCAGGTGCGGAGCGGGTGCGGACAGGGGATCCGCGTCCGGGGTCGCCGCCAGCGTGTGCGCCAGCGCTTCGAACAGCGGGAGCGCGTCCCGCGGTCGCCCGTCGGCCACCAGCGCCTGTCCCCAGGCTGCCGACGCGCGCAGCGTGCGTGCATCCGCATCGCCTTCCAGGCGTGTCCACATCTCGGCGGCGGCGCGGTGCGCCCGCACGCGCTCCGACGGATCCGTTGCCATCGCACCCAGACGGCCGAGGGTCGTGGCGAGCATGGGATGATCGTCGTACATGCGGTCGTAGACGTCCACCGCAGCGCGCACCTGCTCGAGCGCCTCCTCGCGCCGATCGGCGGACTGCCGCAGCGCGGCCTTCTGCAGATGCAGCCAGGCGCTGACCTCGTGGGCTCCGTCCGAGCGCGCAGAGGCGATCGCGAGGCCGCGGTCGAGCACACTGTCCGCCTGCGGCAGCGCCCCCGTGCGCCAGAGCGCACCGCCGTACGCTTCCATCGCGAAGGCGAGGCCCAGGTCGTCGGAGCCCAGCCGCTCGAAGCCGTCGACGAGCTGCTTGCCGATCTCCGCAGACCGCTCCCAGTCGCCGAGCCAGCCGTAGCGCACCGCGAGGTTGCGGCGGGCAGTCAGCGTGCGGCGATGGTACGGGCCGAGCGTCTCCTCCAGGATCGCCACCGCTTCGCGCAGGAGCTCCGCCGATTCCTCGTGCCGACCCTGGAGCCCGAGCACGTTGGCGAGGTTGTTGGCGGTGATCGCGATCCCGCGATCGTTCGCAGGCAGGGTTGCGCGCCGGATCTCCAGCGCCTCCCGCGCCATCGGCTCCGCCTCGTCCAGACGACCCTGGCTCATCAGGACGCCCGAGAGGTCGTTCAGCGTGCGCGAGAGCCCTGCGGAGTCCGCCTCCAGCGTACGCCAGACGGAGAGGGCCTCCGCCATCGACGCCTCGGCCTCGTCGAGCGCGTTGCGTTCGCGCAGGATCCAGCCCAGGAGCGTGAGCGAGCGGGCCAGGTCGGCGTCCGCTGCCCCTCCCGCGAGGGAGCGCCGTTCCTCCACGGCGCGACGCGCCCACCGCTCGGCGGGCTCCCACGCGCCCAGGCGCTCGTACCCGTCCGCGAGCACGTGCAGCATCTCCGCGCGCGTGGCGGGCTGACCGGCATAGGCGTCCTCCACCTGGGCGGCCTGACCGTCCAGCACCTGGCGCACGGTCACGGAGTCGCCGGCCAGTGCGTCGCCGCCGGAGGCTCCGAACGATTCGAGCAGGAATCCCTGGACGGCGAGCGCCCGGTCGCGCTCGGCGGCCACGCGCGCGGATTCTGTGCGGATCCGCTGGTTCTGCAGCAGCGTCACCAGCGCCGCGATCACCAGCGTGAGCGCCAGTGCCACGCCCACGAGCGTCGCTGCCCGGTTCCGGCGCACGAACTTGGACGTGCGGTAGAGCAGGGAGTCGGGCCGGGCCCGCACGGGGCGGCCCGTCAGCCAGCGCTCGAGATCGTCGGCGAGCGCGGCGGCCGAGACGTAGCGCTCCTCGGGAGCGAAGCGGAGCGCGCGCGCGACGATGTTGTCCAGGTCTCCCTGGAGCCGGCGGCGCAGTGCCGTAGGCTCGGTGCGGCGCTTGGCGCTGACGTCCTCCGGCGTGACCGTCTCCTGATCCCCGTCGGGGAGCTGACGGGTGGCGAAGCGACCGGCGGCCAGGCTCGGCGGCGGCGCGGGAGCGGGATCGGAAGCCAGCGCGCGCCCGCTCGCCTCCGCGGCGGAGAAGGGGCGGTGTCCACACAGGGACTCGTAGAGCAGCACACCGAGCGCGTAGACGTCGGTGGCGGTGCTGATGGGATCCCCCCGGATCTGCTCGGGGGCCGCGTATTCCGGCGTGGCCAGGCGGAACCCGGTCCGGGTCTCCTCCGGTGCGTCGGACGACAGGAGCTTGGCGATGCCGAAGTCGAGCAGCTTGGGCGCACCCTCCGCCGTCACCAGGATGTTCGAGGGTTTCAGGTCGCGGTGCACCACCAGGTTCCCGTGCGCGTGCTGCACGGCCAGGCAGACCTGGCGCATGAGCTCCACGCGCTCGCGGATCGACAGGACGCGGCGGTCGCAATAGCGGTCCAGCCGTTCGCCCTCGATGTGCTCCATGACGAAGAAGGCGCGACCATCGTCGGTGGTCCCACCCCCGAGGAAGCGCGCGATGCCGGGGTGGCCGAGCCCCGCCAGGATGGCGCGCTCGCGGGCGAAGCGCTCCGCGAAGCCGGCGGGCGCGCCCTGGCGCATGACCTTGATGGCCGCGTAGCGGCGGAAGTCCGCCTCCTCCTGGACGCCCAGGAAGACGTCGCCCATGCCGCCGCCGCCCAGCGGCCGCACCAGCCGGTACGGGCCGATGTGGGCATCGTCGGGAAGGGAGCGGGCCGCGTCCTGCACCCGCGCGACCGGTGTCTCGAGGAACCCGTCCGCGGCGTCCTCCGCGCGCAACAGCGCACGCACCCGCCGCTCCAGCTCCGGATCGCCCGCGCACGCCGAGTGCAGGAACGTCTCGCGTGTCTCTGGCGCCCGTTCGAGCGCACCGTGGAAGACCTCCTCGACGCGTTCCCAGGAGCGGGTATCGGTCACGGCGAGGTTCCGGAGCCGGAGGACGGCGTGGAGCCGGGTCTGCGGTGGAGCAGGCTGTCTGCGGAAGGCTCCTCCAGCGCCACGGACGGGCCGAGCGCATCCCGCAGCCACGCGCGCGCTGCGCGCCAGGCGCGTCGCACGGTGGCCTCGGAGAGCCCCATGGCCTCGGCGATCTCCTCGTGTCCGAGCCCCCCGAAGAATCGGTACTCCACGACGCGGGCTCCCCGCTCGTTGAAGCGCTCCAGCTCGCGCAGCGCGTCATCCAGCGCGAGCAGCTCCGTGGCCTGGCGGGCATCCATCACGGCGGTGGCATCCGAGAGCGGCACGTGCGCGGCACCTCCGCCGCGCTTGGCCGCGTTGCGGGCCTCCGCGTAGTTGATCAGGATGCGACGCATGGCCTGCGAGGCGATGGCGAAGAAGTGTGCCCGTCCCTGCCAACGCGTGCGCTCCTGGCCCACGAGGCGCACCCACGCCTCGTGCACGAGCGCCGTGGCGTTCAAGGTGTGGCCGTCGCGCTCCAGGCGCAGGCGAGCGCCCGCCACCTGCCGGAGCTCGTCGTAGACCTGCGGCAGCAGCGCGTCCCACGCGGCGCGATCCCCCCCGCTCGCCTGCGCCAGCAGGTGCGTGATGTCGCTCGACGGCCCTGCGGCGGACCGAGCGCTCGTATGGCTGTCGGACATGGGGACTCCCGGTGGAATCCCCAACCTTCCCCTGCTCTCGGTATGGGGCAAGGCGATGGGCACGGGTGCGCAGCCGGGTGGCGGGTGGGCGTGTGCCGGCGGGCTCCTCGGCCGACGATCGGAACGTCCTCCGCCCCAGACGCCGGATCCGGGTCCCGGATCGGTCACGACCGCTTCGCGACCCGGCCGTCCAGACCTGCGGCCCCCGACGGCGGGGCCCGTTCGGGCCCCGGCCCGTCC